>JBDKLA010000056.1:0-2980 GCA_039795835.1 Actinomycetota bacterium
CGCTTGCTTCGGTTGGTCAGAGCCGTCTAATCGCCCGATACCAATCCGAACTCGAGAAGTCCAACATTGTGGCCGGACAGGTTCTGTTTACCGCGGCCGACCTCGAACAGGCGGAAACCAAGGAAAACGCCAAGCGTGCGATGGATCGCCTGCTCGAACTTCGTGTTCTACCAATCGTCAACGAGAACGACACCGTGGCCACTCAGGAAATTAGATTCGGCGACAACGACAACCTGGCCGCGCAGGTGGCAATTCTGCTAAACGCCGACGTACTTATTCTGCTTAGCGACATCGATGCCCTATACGACCGACCTCCAAAACTTGAAGGCGCCCAGCGCATTGAATGGGTTACCTACGAGGACGACCTGACCGGCATCGAAATTGGCGATACCTCAACCGGTTTCGGCACCGGGGGAGCGAGAACCAAGGTGACCGCCGCGAAGCTTGCCAACCGAAGTGGAATTCCAGTTCTTCTCACCGACACCCACAAGGTGGCCGAGGCCCTTGCCGGCGGCCGAGTTGGCACCTGGTTCGAACAGCAGGAAAGTTAGGCTTAGTTCATGAGCGCTATCGACAACATTCGCCTTGCCAAAGAGTCGTACACGGCCATGGGTGTTGCCACGACCGCTAAGAAGAACGAAGCACTCAAGGCAATCGCCCGACTCCTCCCAATTCGCGTCGACGAGATCATCACTGCGAACCGTATCGACATTGAAAACGGCATCGCTAAGCTAATCGGCGACGGTCTATTAGACCGCCTGATGCTAAATCAGGAGAGAATCATCGCACTGGCAAACGCCATCAACCAGGTGGTTTCGCTTCACGACCCAGTTGGTGAAGTTGTTCGAGCCAACACTCTTCCAAACGGCCTTGAGCTTTCCGAGGTGCGCGTACCATTCGGCGTCATCGGAGCAATTTACGAGGCTCGACCAAACGTAACAGTCGATCTCACCGCTCTTGCCGTGAAGACCGGAAACGCCATCGTTCTTCGCGGTGGAACCGCTGCCGAAAACACCAACCGAGTTCTCGTGAAGCTACTGCAAGACGCCCTCGAAGAAGTTGGGCTGCCTCGTAACGCAGTTCAAACCGTGGACGACTTCGGCCGCGAAGGCGCAACAGCTATGATGCACGCCCGCGGACTTATCGATGTTCTAATTCCACGCGGTTCTGCAAACCTGATCAAGACCGTCATTGAAGAATCCAAGGTTCCGGTCATTGAAACCGGTGCCGGCGTAACCCACATTTTCCTCGACGAAACCGCGCGCGAAGAGTGGGCTATCCCAATCGTTTTCAATTCAAAAACTCAGCGTGTAAGCGTTTGCAATTCTCTAGAAACACTCCTGGTTCACGAGAAGATTGCCGCCGACATCCTTCCTAAGATCTTCGCCAAGCTTGCGGAAAAGAACGTTGTACTTCACGGGGACGAAACCGTAGCCAAGATTGAGCCAAGTGTTATTCCAGCAACCGAACAAGACTGGTTCACGGAATACCTTGCCCAGGAACTTTCGGTCAAGGTGGTCAAAGACCTCGACGAAGCAATCGAACACATAAACAAGTACGGCACCCACCACACCGAGTCGATCATCACCGAAAACGAGGTTAACGCCGAACGCTTCCTCGCCGAGGTTGATTCGGCCGCGGTTATCGTCAACGCGTCCACGAGATTCACCGACGGTGGCGAGTTTGGCTTCGGTGCCGAGGTTGGTATTTCCACGCAGAAACTCCACGCCCGCGGACCGATGGGTCTTCAGGAATTGACCTCCACCAAGTGGCTCATTCGCGGTAACGGCCAAATTCGCGCCTAAACTAGTACCAGCACTCAAATAGGAGACGAAATGCAGTACATCGCCGAAGCTAAAGAAGCTTTTGTAGAACCATTCCCATCGTTTGTTTACGGAATCATCGCGATTTCGCTGTTCCTCGTACTCGGTTTCGTCACCTGGTCTTACCGCGACGTAGCGAACCGTCACGAACACAAGTCAAACGACTCGAAGGGCCACCACTAAGTCGCTTTAGGCGGCTAAAGGTCTCCCCATGACACGTTTGGGAGTGATGGGTGGCACCTTTGACCCAATCCACCACGGTCACCTCGTAGCCGCCAGCGAAGTCGCCTCCGCCTTCAAACTCGACGGCGTTCTCTTCGTTCCAACCGGTGAACCATGGCAAAAAGCCAAGGTGACCAACAGTGAACACCGCTACCTAATGTCGGTGATTGCGACGGCATCAAACCCAAGATTTACCGTTAGCCGCGTCGACATCGACCGCGACGGACCCACCTACACCATCGACACCCTGAAAGACATTCACGCGGCGTATCCAGAAGCCGAGCTGTTCTTCATCACCGGTGCCGATGCAATCAAGCAGATCTTGGAGTGGAAAGATGTCAACGACATTTGGCCGCTCGCCCACTTTGTCGCTGTAACCCGACCTGGCCACAAGCTTGAACTTCCAAAGGCTCCAGAAGGCGCAATCAGCATCCTTGAGATTCCAGCACTTGCGATTTCATCCACCGACGTACGTGCCCGCGTAGCCAAGGGCGAACCGGTCTGGTATCTGGTTCCAGACGGTGTGGTTCAATATATTGGTAAGCACAACCTTTACCAGGTGAACAACTAATGTCAGACGCAGATTACGAGCTCTGGGCCGCCATGATGGCCGACGACGAGGAGAAGCCGTCGCCTGCGCCTGCTGTATCGGTTGCAGTAGAGCCAGCTCCAGTAGTTGTTGCTCCGCCGGTCGCGGTTGATGAACCAAAGTTTTTCCCACTGACTCCTGTTGCCCAACCTGAGCCAACGCCAGTGGAAGTTCCTGAGCCAGAACCGATTGTCCAACCCGAGCCTGTAGAGCTATCGGTTGAAGAGGATGAAGATGAACCTGAGTTCCCAACCAACTTGTTCAAAGAGCCTCAGACCAACTCGATCACGGTTCAAGAGGTTCCAGACGCACTGAATGCCGAAATCGTCACCGACTCTGGTGAAGT
>JBDKLA010000057.1:0-8372 GCA_039795835.1 Actinomycetota bacterium
CCCACCGACGACGACGGAAACATAACCGATTCTTCTCGATACTTTGTGCGATGGAGCACCGCTAGAGAGGAAGCAAAGTCGACCACCCTTCAAATCGGAGGCCAAACTCACCGCGGCTACCTTGCGGCCATCACGACGAAAGATGAGTTCTCATTCCTCAACGACAACGTCACCGGCGGTTCGGGAACTTTATACCCAGCCTGGGTTGGTGGATCTGACGCTGGTACTGAAGGTGTTTGGAACTGGGTAGACGGACCCGAAGCTAAGCAGTTCGGTGGTGACTCACTTTTCGTAATTGAGCAGTACGACCCTGAAGGTAGACTTCTGCAAAACTCCGGTGAGGGTCTTTATTTAGACTTCAATGGAAATTACAGTTGGCCCAATTACGGTCTACTAATGCGCGATGGCAACGGCGATGTGGTTAAAGACCCAACCACGGGCTACAACCTTGTGGTGAATCTCGATCAGGGTATGTACTGCTCTCAGGCCCATGCAGACATTAACGCAGCCAGACAAAGTTACTTGGACAACGGTCCAGAGATAGACACCACACCATTCGGCTCCACTATCACCTGCAACATAAACAGCTATTGGGGTTACAACTACCTGACCATTGTTTTGAAGGACGCCAACGGCAAAACTTACGACTACGAAAGTGATCTGTTTTTCCACTTGGATGGAACAGGAAATTACTCGGTGGACGCTGATGGAAATTACCTAGCGGTGCGCCCAAATACCTCGGACATGAACTACGTCACCACCACGACCAAAAACTATGCTGGTGCGAATTTCTGGGGCCCGGATAGCAACACGGAACCTGGAAGCGAGACTCCTGACTACTGCACTCAACGCGGTGTTCGAGGCATCTGTTCTCTAAACCAGGCTGACATGACGGGGTTTTCCCAGTACAACAGCTACTACGTGTACTGGTCTAATGGTGCTGGTTACCACACAGGGAACTGGGACGGAACAGGTGTTAAACCTGGCGATGGTGTTTACAACCCCCAGCCTGATAACTATGCGGGTAATGACTCACACGGCGAAGACGCGTTGATCATCAACTGGTGCGCGAGAAATGCGGGTGCCGGTAACTGGTCCTCGGCAACCCAAGAAACACTTTACGGAAACCCCGACTACTACTGCACTCCTGGTTGGAATGACCTCACAGCGGGAGATTGGGGTCGAGCCAGCACCGTCTACACGGGGCCAGATGCTGATACTCCAAACCAAATCGGGACCACCGACTATGTGATCGAATATTGCGGCTACAGCGATGAAACTAGTTGCGTCGCACCTGCAACAGCTGTTGTTTCAACTGCTTTTTCGGTCGCTTCAAGTTCATGCCCTGCCACCGGAACTCCTCAGCTGAGTGTTAGTTACTCCGCGCCAGGTGTTGACACGACAGACCTCACTTCAAGCACAATGGCCACCGAAACTTTTGACAACGTTGCTGCTGGCGGTTGGATCAATGACCAGATGACCAATGTTGGCTACCTTTCAGGGACAACGGCAGCTTTTCCCGCGGGAGTTCTGAGTGGAAGTGGTGGAACAGGTAACTTTATCGCTGCAGTCGATACCTACTTAACACTCCCAACAACGGAGTGTTACATAGGCTTTTGGTGGTCCGCAGGAAATGCTGCAAACTACGTTGATCTTCTGGACGGTTCTGACAATGTATTGGCGACATTTAACGCTTCAGACTTAGTAAATGCCTTGGGCGGATGCCCGAATCCGTATTGCGGTAACCCCAATATGAATTATGGCAATGGAAACGAGCTCTACGCCTACGTCCACATGCGCTTGCCCACGGGCTTTCAAAAGGTTCACTTTTACGGGCAGGGTTTCGAGTTAGATACCATCTCTACCTCGGTAACGGTTCCTGGTCGTGCAACCAACGAAACTAGTTTGACAGGTCCTGTAACGATGGGGCTCACAGCTCCAGAAGTAATTCCGGTAGACCCAACCGTGACAAATGTAACCATTCCCGAGCTACTCGTTTCCGGTGACCCAAATGCTTCGCTGTGCCTGATCCAGGTTGCAGACTCCGCTGGAAACCCATTTGAGAATTCGTCACTAAATTTCACAGTTCCTGCGGGAGACCCCGTTACCTCTCAAACGGTTGGTCCATACAGTGTGATTTCAGGCGCAACTGCCGACGTGGTTACTACATCTGGACATTTGGTGATTTCTAGAAGTGATGCCAGTTTGCTGGTGGGGCTGCAGAGTGTCTTTGTGCGTGTTTCAGCAGTGGCTGGTCAAACACCGGATTCTGCAGCGTGTGGAAGCGGAACTTCGGCAATCGTTGAACTTCGACCAATCGGCCTGGATCTCACTCAGGTTTTCGACATCTCGATAACCGACCACAGCAACTAACTCACAAAGTCGGAACTCGGCACTAGCCTTGGCGCATGGGGAAATTACTCAAGCTTGGCGTCGCTGTTGCGGCACTACTTCTGGTTACCGGTTGCTCGAGCCTGGCCAGCGACTACGACCTACAGCCGGATCCAACTCCAACGGTTCAACCCACCAAGACACCTCTGCCAACGCCGACCGAAACCCCGGTGGAGACTCTCGACTACAGGCCAGATGGCTTGAAGGTTGTTGACGTAACCGATCGCACTTCGAAGCAGTGCACTTTCGATATGTGTGTTTTCCTGAAACTGACCGCTGTGAAAACCTGCTCGAAAATCACGCTTGACGGCACCACCTACACCGCGGACGACGAAGAGGTCGACAGCTTCAGCGACGATTTCTCTCGGTTGAAGAAGGGCTCCAGCCGAGTTGTTGAGTTCGGTACCGATGCGTCTTACGACTCTGAGGATTACGTGGAGTACGACAGCGCGACCTGCTGGAAGTAAAGGCCGACGCAAAAGTTTGATCCCGCAACCTTTTGGAGTTGCGGGATCAAACTTCTACCAGGGGGATTTACTTCTTAAGCTTGGCTGGACCTTTTCCTAGCGAGGTAAGGGCAGCGGCTCGGTTAGATGCTGCCTGTGACTTTGCCGATGCAAACTTGTTTTTTGCTGCAAGCTTCTGCTCAGCATTCGTAGCCGCTGCGTTTTCGGTAAGAAAAACGGCTTTTGCAGAGGCTATGTTGTCGCGGAAAGTCTTGCCAATAACCTTCTTGGCATTTCCATACGACTTCGCGGCTGCTTTGTATTTCTTCTCAGCATTCTTTAGAGCGGCCTTTGCGCCTGTTCCTGCTTGCTTGGCAGTGCGGAAGTCTGCAACTGCGGCAACATAACTAGCGTTGTCGGTTTTGTAGTTTTCGATCGCGACAGCATCGTCTGTTCCGATGGTTGCTGCTGGTGTGGCAACTACCACGTGGTGGCTAACAGTTAAGGCTGACGCGGGCATGGTTGCAAGCCCGGTGAATGCAAGAGTTGTTGCGAGTGCAATAGCAATCTTGGTGGTCTTCATTTCTACTCCTTGTAAGTTTCAATGGTACGAGTAGATACTCCCGACCTTTTCTGTCAAATTTCTGTCAAAATGCGTGGGTAATCTTGTGAATTCTTGTAAGCCGAAAAATGGTTTCTACGATTAGAACATGGAGAGAAAAACAATTCTCATTGCCGATGATGAGCCTGCAGTTAGAGAACTCATCGCTGATGCACTTGGACTAGTGGGCTTCCACACGCTGATGGCCAAGGACGGCATCGAAGCTTCAAACATCGCTCTGCGAGAATCTGTAGATCTCATTCTCACTGATGTAAACATGCCGAGACGCAACGGGTACGAATTCGTAAAGTCACTTAGAGACAGAGGCGACGAGACCCCGGTAATCTTCTTGACAGCACGAAACGAAAAACCAGACATTTCGTTGGGGTTCAAAATCGGTGCTGACGACTACGTTTCCAAACCCTTTGGCCTTGAGGAATTGACTTTACGAATTAACGCAATCCTGAGGCGGTCCAGTAAATCGGAGTTTTCAGAATTCATGCAATGTGGGCCAATCCAGATCTTTGTTGAAACTCATAAAGTCACCTACGACGGCGAGGAAGTTGAACTTTCGCCAACGGAATTCCGCCTACTTTCTTTCTTGGTTCAGAACAAAAATAAAGTCCTTACGAAACACGCATTGCTCGATACGATTTGGGATCTTGGTTTCGCGGAAAGCACATCTGTAGTAGACACGTTCATTTCTTACCTTAGAAAGAAATTTCGACCTTTTGGTTTCGAGGGAATCGTGACCGTCCGCGGCGTGGGATTCAAGATTTCGGATAAAAATTGAAACTTAGAACCAAAGTAACTCTCGCCGTCGTAGGCGTAACCTCACTCATTTCTCTACTTTTGGGGTTCTTGATTCTCACCATCAGTTACGACAGTGGAATAGCTGCAGTGACTAGGAATTTGAATTCGTTTGAAAATCAATTGAAAAACAGCGACCAAGATCAGGTCAGCATGGCTTTGTTGTTGGGAGAGTCCGGGGATCTTAATATTCGTTATTTTGAAGCCGACGGAACCGAAACGACCTTGGTCGAAAACTATGAACCGCTGGACAACTCTCAGCAGGTGACTCGATCAATAAACCTGGGTGCTGGTGAGAAACTGCTGATTTCAGCATCAACTGTTAACCAAGTGCGAGCGAGAGACACTTCGCTTTGGATTACTTTCGCGATGTCGCTACTCAGTGGACTTATCTCTGGAATGCTGTCACTACTGGTTTTGAGAAATGACATAAAGGTGATATCCAAACTCACCCAAGAAGCACAGGACGTAGCTTCTGGTTCCCTTGAAGAAATTTCAACCAAATCAGGCAGTTCTGAGCTTCGAATCCTTTCTGAAATGCTCAATCAAATGACACGGCAACTTCAGAGTTCGAGAGCCCAAATGAAGTTGTTTATAGGCGACGCTTCACACGAGCTTAAGACACCATTGACAGTGATTCGTGGGTACCTAGATTTGCTTTCCAGACATGATGAAATCTCTCCAGCAAAAAGGAAAGTAGCAATCGAGAGATCATTGAGTGAATCACTGAGGATGCAAAGACTTGTGACCGACTTGCTGCAGCTGGCTGAACTCGAGGAGTCGCCAACTATCGAAATGGTCCAATTTGATCTAGGTCAATTGATTAACGACTGTGTTTATGACCTGCAAAGCCAGCAACCGAGTCGCAAAGTTGAATTCTTCTTGGAAAGCGACTCAAATTTCGTTGGATCAAAAGAACTGATGTACCAGGTGTTAGCAAATGCGTTTCAAAACATCATTCGTTACACAAAGGAGAGCGACTTAGTTCGCGTTACTCTCCAAACTTTTGACGACGAAACTTACCTTTTGATTGAAGATTCCGGCCCTGGAATTTCAAGCCTCAAAGACGGGAAAGTAATCAATTCATTTAATCGATTCGACGAGTCACGATCGAGGTCAGCCGGTGGCTCAGGTCTAGGACTGAGCATCATGGCAAGAATTGTGGACTTACACGGAGGGAAGATGCTTCTCTCCAAAAGTGAACTTGGCGGGCTCCAAGTATCGCTTAGTTTTCCCCAAAAACGTGTGTCGTAATCCAGCAGTGCATGGCAACCGCGGCTGCGGCGCTGGCATTCATCGAGCGGGTTGAACCGAACTGGCTGATCTCGAGAACCACCTCGGAAGCGTTGATCGCTTCTTCGCTGAGGCCTGGGCCCTCCTGACCGAATAGCAGAACACAGGCTTCCGGCAGTTCGTATTGCTCAATCTTTTTACAGCCTGGCACGTTGTCGATGGCGATGATTGGTAGGTCTTCGCTTTTCGCCCAGGCGAGGAATTCGTCCACGGTTGGGTGGTGACGCACATGCTGATAGCGATCGGTGACCATTGCCCCGCGGCGGTTCCAACGACGGTTTCCGATGATGTGAACCTCGGCAGCGAGGAAGGCGTTGGCGGTTCGCACGATCGAGCCGATGTTGAGGTCGTGCTGCCAGTTTTCGATAGCAACGTGGAACTTGTGGCGGCGGCTGTCTAGCTCGGCAACGATCGCTTCCATCTTCCAGTAGCGGTATTGGTCGAGCACGTTTCGGGTGTCACCGTTTTCGAGAAGCTCAGGGTCGAAGTGGTCACCCTCGGGCCAAGGCTTGGCGTGAGGGCCAACACCCCAGGTGGTGGCTTCCGGCGACGGCTCGTGGTTAGTCAATGGAGTGGGCTCGTTTTCTAAATTGAAGTGCGATGACGGCGAGTACCGCAGAGATCGTGGAAGCTACCAACACCGATAGCGTTCCGATGTTTGAGGCTTCGTGGTTCGACTTAAAGGCTAGTTCGTTGATCAGCAGAGAGACGGTGAAACCTACGCCTGCGAGCACGCCGATGGTTGATACGTCCCACCACGTTAGTCGGTTCGATAGCTTGGCATTAGTGAATTTTGAGAGTAGCCAAGAGGTCGCGAACACACCGATCGGCTTGCCGATAACCAGTCCGAGGATGACTCCCAGAGCTAATGGGGAACTTATTGCTTCTGCTACATTCAGTCCTTGAACCGAAACTCCCGCGGTGAAAAAAGCAAAAACCGGCACGGCGAAGCCAGCGGAAATCGGGTGAACGATGTGGAGCGTCGAATCGATTCGCTTGACGTTCATGAGTAAGCCCATGGCTACGCCGGCAACGGTTGCATGCACTCCGCTTTCGTGGATGGAAGACCAGGCGATTACGGCTAGCGGTAGGTAGAAGTACCAGCCCTGAATTCCTTTGCTCTGAAGGAGGCCGAAGAGGGCAAGCGCGAGGACGGCGATTACCAGCGCGATTAGGTTGATGGTCGCGGTGTAGAAAATGGCGATTACCAGGATTGCACCGAGGTCGTCGACGACTGCCAAGGTAAGTAGGAAGGCTCGCAGCTCAATCGGCAATCGCTTACCAGACACCGCGAGAACCGCGAGCGCGAAGGCAATGTCGGTGGCCATTGGGATTCCCCAACCAACTGAGGTAGTGCTTCCTGTGTTTAGCCCTACGAAGATCAACGCCGGAACCAGCATTCCGCCGAGCGCTGCTGCGATTGGAATTGCGGCTACTGCCCGGTCTTTCAGCGAACCAGAAGTGAGTTCGCGCTTGAGTTCCATGCCGGCCACGAAGAAGAAAATCGCCAGAAGCCCGTCGGCTGCCCACTCGCCAACGGTTAGGCCAACGTGTAGGTCGCGCACTGCGCTGTAACCAGCGAAATCGAGGTTCGCCCACACCAGAGCCGAAGCCGCAGCAAGCAGCAGCAGAAAGCCGCCAGCAGTCTCGTTTCTCAGGAATCTCAGCACCACACAAGTCTAAGAGCAGCCCTTCGGTAGGCTAGGCACATGGCAAATCGCAGAAAAATAGAGTGCTGGCTTACCGACATGGACGGCGTGCTCGTGCACGAGGGTGTTGCCCTCCCAGGTGCGGCAGACGTAATTAAGCAGTGGCAGGCCGAAGGCCTTCGATTCTTGGTGCTCACCAACAACTCGATCTACACTCCTCGCGATTTGGCCGCGCGCTTGCGTTCCACCGGGCTAGACATTCCAGAGGAAAGCATCTGGACCTCAGCCCTGGCCACCGCCGAGTTCCTTCGTTCGCAGAAGCCGAAGGGAACCGCCTACGTTATTGGCGAAGCTGGCATGACCACAGCACTTCACGAGGTTGGCTACATCCAAACCGATGTGAACCCCGACTACGTGGTGCTCGGTGAAACCCGAAACTTCAACTTCGACATGCTCACCAAAGCGATTCGCCTGATCAACAACGGTTCGCGCTTCATCGCCACCAACCCTGACGCAACTGGACCATCTGCTGAAGGACCACTTCCAGCAACCGGTTCGGTGGCAGCTCTAATCACCAAGGCAACCGGCAAGGAGCCTTACATTGTTGGAAAGCCAAACCCAATGATGTTCCGTTCGGCCATGAACAAGATCAACGCTCACTCGGAAACTACGGGCATGATCGGTGACCGCATGGACACCGACGTGGTTGCTGGAATCGAAGCCGGCCTACACACCGTCCTAGTTCTTACCGGAATCGCCGACGACGTGGAGATCGCGAAATACCCGTTCCGCCCGAACGAGATTCTGAACTCGATCGCCGACCTACTGAACTAGTTATTGTGGTCGTTCAGCTCTTTTAGAGCAGGCTGAACCGCAACCACGGTGACCGCGAGAAGCACGAGCCCGGCGATCGCGAAGTACACCGGCTGCACGCCGAAGGCATCAACCGCGGCGCCGGCGAACACCATTGAAATCATTGGGGCCGCGTTCCAGATGGTCATCTCAACCGAGAACACTCGGCCACGCATGCTCGGCGGAACCTTGCGCTGAATCACGGTGTTGAGAAGCGGTGGCATTGGACCCCACGCGAAACCGAGGACGAGCCCGCAGAGCAGCATCGCCCAGGTTGGCGGTAGGAAGGCCATTGGGATCATCGGAATTGCAACGCCGAAACCGGTGAAA
>JBDKLA010000058.1:0-2933 GCA_039795835.1 Actinomycetota bacterium
AGGTATACTTTTTGGAAGTAGCGGACGAAGACGTCTAGCTGGATTACTACCAACAGACTTACCGTACTTACCGCACAAGGAGACCTCATGAGTGGCGCGCCAATCATTACCTTGACTCCCGCACCAACGCTTGACCGCACCTATTTCGTTCACAACCTGATCGAGGGTGGCGTAAACCGCGCAGACGCGGTTGCCGAAGAGCTTGCTGGTAAGGGTATCAACGTTACTCGCGGCCTCTACCTTTCTGGCGTCAAGGCTCCAGGAGTGGTTCCAATCGGCAACAGCGACCCAGGTGTCTTTGCTCGCACCGGTTCAATGGACCAGTTCATTCCTCACTGGGTTGATGGAACCCTGCGTGTTTCAACCACCATCGTTGAAAAAGACGGACCAACTACCAAGGTAAACGAAGCTCCTCGCCCACTCGCCGACAGCGACTGGAAAGAAGTTGTCTCCCTAACCATCTCCAAGGTGAAGGAAAACAACTCGCAGTGGCTAGTAATCGCTGGAGCTCTCCCAATCGACAAGGGAACTGGAAAGTTCGTAGACCTTGAGCCGCTATTCACCGCAATGAAGGACCTAGGCGTTCGCGTTGCCATGGACTCCAGCGGCGAGCCACTAAAGATGTACGCAACCATGGGTCTGCCTTCGGTTATCAAGCCAAACGCTCACGAATTAGCCGAGACCATCGGTCGCGATCTCCACACCGTTGGTGACGTAATCGATGCTGCTCGCGAGCTATGCCAGCACGGCATCGAGTGTGTTCTAGCAAGCCTTGGCCCAGATGGCATGGTTGCTGTTACCAAGGACCGCACTTGGAAGGCAAAGACTCCGCCGGTGAAGGTAATCAACACCGTTGGTGCTGGCGATGCTACTTTGGCAGGCTTCCTAACCGCTGTTACCACCAACCCGGTAGAGGGCGATGCAGAGTTCGGCGTTGGTTTCAACGTTTCGCTAGGTGTAAAGACCGCTGTTCAGTACGGCGCGGTTGCTGTTACTCAGCCAACCTCTGGTCTTGAGAACCTAGACAACATGCCAGTTGCTGAGGTTTCGGAAAACCCAGACCGTTCGGTGCCACTTGAGGAAATCGCTTACGCGGTTCCAACCAAGTAATCAGGCATCAACCTTCACTTCAACCAGACGAGCGCCGTCGAGCGCGCTGTCTAGCACCATGCTCTGAATTACAAGTTCGCCTTCGTCCTCGCGCACGCCGTCCACGAGGATTCCGTCGGTAACACCGGTTAGTACGAAGATGTGACGATCGCCACCAACTAAGTCTTCGAGCTCAAACTTCTTGTCGAGCGCGTAGCCAGCCTGAAGCGCTCGTTCGATTTCGTCTGGGGTTTGGGGCGCAAGAACACCCTGCATGTAGCCGCCGAGAACGCGAATCGCCACCGCTGTGACCACACCTTCTGGTGCTCCCCCAATACCAAGAAGAAGATCAACTCCAGAACCCTCGGTGGCTGCAGCAACAGCCATGGCGATGTCGCCCTCTTCGAAACGAACCCATTGAGCGCCAGCAGCCTGAACTTCTTGAATTAGGTCTTGGTTGTTTGGCTTGTTGATGATCGCCACGCGAACATCGGTAACCGGAATGTCGAGGACCTTGGCTAAAGCGTTTACGTTTTGAGTTGCCGAGGCGTCGATGTCGAGCACTCCCCTGGCCACACCTGAAGAAACCAGTTTCTTCATGTAATAAACCTCGTGGCAGTCGAGCATGGTTCCGCGCTCCGAAGCGGCGATTACCGAGACCGCGCCCTTGGTGCCTGCGGCGGCAAGCTTCGTTCCATCGATGGGGTCAACCGCGATGTCCCAGTCGATAGAGTTTCCCTGACCGAGCAGTTCACCGTTGAAGAGCATCGGGGCTTCGTCTTTTTCACCTTCACCGATCACCACAATGCCGCCGAACTCGGAAGCCGAGAGGCTGTAACGCATTGCGTCCACGGCTGCACCATCGACGGCGTTGTTGTCTCCGTTGCCAACCAGCGACCAGGAACCGGTAACTGCGGCAACCGTAGCGGCCAGTAATTCAATGGTCGGGGTCGGGGCATCGTGAAGAGTCATTGGTAACATTGTATAAACCACCGCCGTTTCCATTTGAGGAGAACCATGCCTGTAGCAAGCCCAGATCAGTATCTTGAGATGCTTGACCGCGCCAAGAAGGGTGGCTTCGCTTACCCTGCAATAAACGTTTCCAGCTCGCAGACCCTAAACGCTGCTCTTGCTGGTCTAGAAGCCGCAGGCTCAGACGGCATCATCCAGGTAACCACCGGCGGTGGCGACTACTGGAGTGGTCCAACCATCAAGAACATGGCTTCTGGCGCAGCAGCAATGGCTGCCTTCGCTCGCGAAGTTGCCAAGAACTACGGCATCACCGTTGCTCTTCACACCGACCACTGCGCCAAGGACCAACTAGACAAGCTAGTTCGCCCACTAATCGCAATCTCGGAAGACCGCGTAAAGCGCGGAGAAGACCCACTATTCAACTCTCACATGTGGGACGGCTCGGCTGTTCCAATGGCTGAGAACCTAGAGATCGCCAAGGAGATGCTGAAGCTCACCAAGAACATCGGTGCTGTTCTTGAGATCGAAGTTGGCGTTGTCGGTGGAGAAGAAGACGGCGTTGAGGGCGGCATGGGTGAACACCTTTACACCACCCCAGAAGACGGTCTACTAACCGCAGAGGCTCTAGGTCTTGGCGAGAACGGCCGCTACATGGTTGCTCTAACCTTCGGTAACGTTCACGGTGTCTACAAGCCAGGTAACGTAAAGCTTCGCCCAGAGCTTCTTGGAGAGATCCAGAAGGTCGTTGGCACCAAGTATGGCAAGGAACTTCCATTCGACCTCGTGTTCCACGGTGGTTCGGGCTCGACTCCTGAAGAGATCGCTGAAGCTGTTAGCCACGGTGTTATCAAGATGAACATCGACACCGACCT
>JBDKLA010000059.1:0-6762 GCA_039795835.1 Actinomycetota bacterium
CTAGGGGAGTTAGGGTCTAGGCCTCAGGCTTAGTCTTTCCAGAAAGCAGCGCCGAGATCAGCATCAGGGCCAGTGGCACGCTGAACGCGAGGTAGAGACCAACGCGGTCACCGATGGCTCCGAGGGTTGGCCCAACCGAGACGCTGGCGATGTAAACCAAAGTGATCATCAGGTTGATTCGAATCGGTGAACGTTCCGCGTTGTCGCTGAGGGCGTTGGCAGCCATCGGGAATCCAAGCGCGAGCCCGGCCGCCCAAACAATCATTCCCACGTATGGCAGGTGCAGGATTGGGTCGAAGATAAAGAAGCTGATTCCAACGCTGGTGACGAGCGTGGAAACGAGGACGGTTCGGAAGCGGCCGATGCGCTCAACAACGAAACCACCTAGAGCGCGGGTGAGGGTGATGGTCACCCAGAATAATCCGAAGGCGCTCGCGGCTCCCGCTGCAGTGAATCCAGAATTCTTCAGTGCAATCGGTAGCCAGGTTCCGGCGCTAAGTTCGGCCATGATGAATGCGATGCCGATGAAGGCGATGGTCAGGGTTCGCTTCTCGCGCCAAACCAAACCGACCAGTGTCTTTTGCTTGGCTTTTTCTTCGGTGGAGGTCTTCGAGAGCTCGCTCTTTGGGAACGAGAGTCCGGCCCAGAGCGAGGCGACCAGCGAGAACCCTGCGATGATCAGGTAATTCACGCCCAGGCTGATCTTCGCCGAGATTAGCCAGCCGCTGAACGAGGCAGCCAACATCATTCCAACGCCGAAGGTTGAGTGAAGAAGTGGCAGGAGACTTCGCTTCGAACGCTTATCAACCTCGGTTGCTTCGTAGTTGCTGGCGAAGTCGGCGAATGCCATTGGAAGGCCGAGGGTTGCGATGAGAATCGCCGAAGCAAGTACATTTCCAGCCGGGATGGTGAAGGCTAGGCCAGCCATCGAGAGGGCACCGAGAGTGAAACCGGCGATGGTCATTCGCCCAACGCCGAACCTGGCCATGAGAGAACTGGCGAAGAAGATTCCGAGCACACCGCCGGCAGGAAAGAGCATCACCAGGAAACCCATTTCGGTATTGCTCAGGTGGAGGTAGTCCATCACCTCGGGGCTTCGGCTCTGCCAAGTGGAGAAAAGAATGGCTCGGGTTAGGAAGGTTACCGCGGTGGCGGTAAACCAAATTCCGATGCCCAGTTTTTTCGCCATTTGCTTAGGCTAACAAAGCGAGTGTGGAAAACTTCTCCTATGAGCGAATACAGCAAAACTCTTGAGGCAATGTGGCCAAAGGCGGGCGACTTCGAGGTTGTGGCACACCTCATTCGCGAAGGTTTAGTTGAGTCGAGGCACCACGGCATCGCTGCTTTGGTCGGTCCCGACGGAAAGCTCATCGACGAGGTTGGTAAGGCCAAGCGCCTGATTTTTCCACGAAGTTCGGTAAAGCCCCTTCAGGCTGTTGCCACCACTTCGCTCGGTGCAAAACTTTCCGGCGCTCACCTGGCAATCAGCGCCGGCTCTCACCAGGGAACCGAAGATCACACGAGGCTCGTCACCGAAATCCTTGAGGCAAGTGGTCTCGATGGTTCGGCTCTGCAGTGTCCAGTTGCTTGGCCGGGCGATTCGGCAGCTCGTTCTAGGGCAACCGCTGAAACTCGAGAATGCTTCAACTGCTCGGGTAAGCACGCGGGGTTTCTAGCGGCGTGTGTTGCCGCCGGCTTCCCAACCGAAAACTATCTCGACCCAGAGCATCCGCTGCAGGTGAAGGTTCGCGAAGTCATCGAGGACTACGCTGGCGAAAAGATTTTGTTCACCACCCCAGATGGTTGTGGTGCTCCGCTTCACACGCTAACCGTTGAAGGTTTGGCTCGTGCCATTGGCCGTTTCACTAAGGACGACGTAACCATTGTGGACGCCATGCTCCAAAACGCTTGGGCGGTAGACGGCCACGGAACCCCAGACACCTTGATCATGGAAGCCGGGTACATCGCCAAGCTCGGTGCCGAAGGCGTATTTGTTGTTGGTACTCGTGAGGGTTACGGCGTTGCAGTGAAGATTGCCGATGGTAATTTGCGCGCGGCTCCGCTGGTTGCTCTGAACATGCTGAAGAAGCACGACCTCATTGCGACCTCTCTATATGAGGAACTAACCGAGAAGATCGAGCAGAAGGTAACCGGCGGTAGCCTGATCACCGGCAAGCTCGCGGCAACCAACTAGGACAAATCATTTACAACTCACCCAACAGCAACCGCTACGGAGTCGCGCTCGCCTTCGTGAGTGCCATCCTGTTTGGGCTCAACGCTTCGACCACCACGGTTGTGGTTCACGCCGGTGTTCCTGCCGATCAGTTGGTGATGATTCGTTCCGCGGTCTCGGCGCTTTTGGCCGGCGCCGTCCTAGTATTCACAAATCCCAAAGCATTCAAGGTGACACTTCGCGAAATTCCGCTGCTAATCGTCTTCGGTATTTTTGGGCTCGCGCTCATGCAGTGGGCCTATTCAAACGCCGTCTCGATGCTGCCGGTCGGCATTGCGCTGCTCTTCGAATACACGGCAATCATCATCGTGCCGATTGCCGCCAGAGTGATTTTCAAAGAAAAAACCTCGAGGACTTTCTGGTTCGGTGTCGCGCTGGTAATCAGCGGCCTTCTGGTGGTCAGTCAGATCTGGGCCGGTGGCCTCAACCCAACCGGTGTCTTCTTTGCATTCATGGCTGCGGTTCTGCTGGCGTTCTATTTCCTCATGGGTCAGCACGCCGGTCTCACTCGCGACCCTCTCTCAACCATGTTCTACACGATGCTGATCGCCAGTATCTTCTGGGCGGTATTGAACGGCGGCAAGGCGAGCCCGTTCGATCTTTCGTCGGTGGTGAGCCTCACCGGCAACCTGGCAAGCATTCAGGTTCCACTCTGGGTTCCGCTGGCCTGGCTCACCGTCATGGGGTCGTTCGCCCCGATGGCAATGGGGTTCATCGCACTCAAACTAACCACCGCTGCGAGGGTGAGCATCACTCAAACGGCAGAGCCGGTCTTTGCTTTCATCTTCGGTTGGCTCTGGCTCGGGCAATCCATGGATTGGCTGCAGGCTATCGGTGGCGCACTGGTGGTTTCGGGAATCGTCCTAGCCCAGAAAATCAAGCCTGTTGACTAGCTGGTACATGTTCCTTGAGGCGAACATTCCAGACAGGACCTCAGGTTCAAGTGCGAATATTTCACAATGTTCACTTGGGGTTCAAAACTAAGCAAATTTTCCGCCAAACTAGCAATCATCGCGGTCACCGCGGGATCGCTCGTTGCAACAGCAGGGATTGAAGCGGCCAACGCGGTCGACGGCACCGCCGTTACCACAACGCTCAGCCCGAGCACCGTGGCTCCTGGTGGAAAGATCAATCTGACCACCAGCATGCCTAAGGTATCGGCGGCCGACAACTCAACCCAAGAGATCGTTCAGACCATCGACCCAACCGCCGTCAAGCTAACCTCAGCCGACGACGTAATCGCCCCAGCCGGCTGGACCACCAGCTTCTCGAAGGACGGCGTCTCGTGGGTCACCGACGTTAGCGCCTGGACGGCAACCGACTTCGCCGCAGTGCAAAAGGTAAAGGCTGCCGGACCTCTGAACTCCGGTGGTCTAACCGCCGAGGGAAACCAGATTGTTTCCCGAACAATGCCAGTTATTGAGCGTGGAAACATTCTCACCGGAGCAGTTGGTCAGGGTGATGGCTACGATGTTCGTTTCGACGCCCGCGGATACCTCTACAACAGCTACCACCACGGTTCACCTTCGGCAATCGACTGCCGCCTCCGTTCCACCGGTGCGAGCTGTGGTTCTAGCTGGCCACTATCGATCACGACCTGGGGTTTTGCGACCTCAACCACATCGACTGAATTCGTTGACGACGTAAACCACCACATTTGGCTTACCAACGGTCTCGACAGCGGAACTGCCTTCGACGGCGTGAGCGGTGTTGGTTTCTTCTGTATCGACGTTAGTGTCATCAACTCCCCAATTCCTTGTGGTGGCTCGAAAGCTACAGCCTGGCACCCGATCATTGGCTATCGAGCTGGTAACGGCAACACCGCTGTTATCGAGGGCGCCAACGGCAAAGTTTTCTCTTGGTCGGTTTACACCGGTGAATTGATGTGTCTCGACTACCTAGCCAACAATGGCCTTGGTGCTGCCTGCCCGACAGCGCTTCCTGCAACACCACGCGTCCCAAGTTTGGCTTCTGGTGTTGTTTATCAGCAGCGCATTCAGGTCTGGCGTAACAACGTTTACGCATACCAGGGTGACACCGTTGTTTGTGTAAATGCTTTGACTCTTGGCCTTTGTGATGGCTGGAATGCTGGAGACTACAAACTTTCCGCTTACCAAACAGCTTTGTATATTTTGCCCGATGCTAGCGGTAATGAACGTGGCGTATGTCTTGCACCTTCGAACACCTGTTTTGCAGCTGATGGCTCGGTATTCACTGGTCACGTAGGACTCAACTATGCGGTATCGAACTACCACCTCGCATCGAATTTGGGTGGTTATGCGAACAACCCAATCAAGGTTGGTAGCAAGGTGATCTTTGCCGACTTCTACACAGACCACCACCTCTGGTGCTACGACGTTTCGGTTGTTTCGGCCACAGCTGGAGCAAACGGTCTTTGTAAGGGTTGGACTGCCGGTACGAACTTGAGCTACCAGATTGTTAGCCAAATTTACACTGCACAGCAGGACCCAACCAACCCGAACTGTATCTGGACCAACGGTAACGATGGAAAGATCAACTCGGTTGATGCGGCGACCGGTCAATTTGGCTGTCCACAGCCTCCAACCCGTGCCACCTTCAGTGGTGAAATGATTGTTCCGAGAATGACCTGTGATGCGAGTCAGGGTCTGCTCGGATGGAACCGATTCACCCTTTCGGGAGTTACCAAGGGAGTGGACTACAGCGCCGCTTATCTATCCGTGCTAACCGCCGGTGGAGTGCCGGTTACCTCAAACGGCGTTACCTGGGATCACGTTCCATTTGGAAATGTGTCGTCGATGGACCTATCGTCGATCAGTATTGCCGACGCTGGTACCAACCCAACCTTTGCTGTTGACTTCGATGGTCGTATTACGACCACCGCACCAACCGGTAACGTCACTGCGATTAGTGCACCTGCCCAGCTATGTTTGGCGCTGACCGCACTGCCTAACCTTCCAACCGGTTACCAGTTCGCAAACGCACCAGACAAGACTGTGAACTTCAGTGCGACCGGTAAGACCATCGCTGCCGATGGCACCACCACTGTCTACAACCCAGGTGTTGCTACCTTGACCATCACCAGCTCGGCTGCCTCTGCATGGGGTGCAACTCTTGGTGGAACCATCACCAACGGTTTGACCGGAGCTGCGCTTCGCAACGTTGCTAATGCAACCGTGACTCTGATGTCGAACGCTGCCACTCCGGTTGCGCTTCTAAAGCCAGATGGCACTACTCCGATCACGGCAACCTCGGATGCGAATGGTGTCTTCTCGTTTGGATATGTTCTGCCTGGAACTTACAAGCTGAAGTTCACCGACATCACCGGTGTTGCCGATGCTCAGTTCACCACAGTTGTTGGTGGAACTACCACCACGGCTACAGTTAACTTCGCAACTGATGCTTCTCTAATTTCGGCTGCTGTAACCGTGGCAGCTGGAGGCGCTGCACAGGTTGTCAACGCTTCTTATTATCTACCTGCCGCTTCAACCGCAGACACCATCAAGGTTGGTTACAACACCCTGGCTACCAATGCCAACAACGCAATCTTGGTTGCCGCTAACGACCTTCCAACCACTGGTTCGGCATTCGTGGCTTCGACCATCAAGATTCGTTTGGCTGGAACCACCAACGCGTTTGCGACCACCGCGGTGACCACTCCAGTTGGTACCTACACCGTCAACACCACGACCGGTGCGGTGATCTTCACCCCAACCGCTGGCCAGACCGGTGTTGCTCCTGCCGTTGACTACCAGATCTATGACAACTACGCAGGTACTGGCGGTGCTCGCTATGCGCAGTCGACCGTGACTGCCACAGTTCTCGCAGCTCCGACCGTTGCCGACGACTCGATGACCGGAGACCTTCGTTCACCAATCAACGTGAACGTGCTTGCAAACGACAGCGCTGCCACTGGCACCACTCTCGATGCGGCAAACGTGAAGCTTTGTACTATCTCAAAGACTCCAATTACCGCGGTTGCTGCCGACTGTACCGTGACCTCCGTAACCTCGACAGGCCAGGGTACCTATGCGGTTGACGCAACCGGTTTGGTTACCTTCACGCCGTACTCGGCAGCTTCGACCACCTGGGGTGGAGTTGCAGCTCCAGTTACCTACATGGTGAAAGATGCACTTGGTGGTGTCTCGTTTGCTTCAGTAACCGCGACTGTCCTAGTTGTGGCGCCGATTATCACCACTTCCGCGCTGCCTAGTGACCTAGTAAACACAACCTATTCGTTCCTGCTTGCTGGAAGCATCGGAAGCGCTCCTTTGGCCACGAACCCATGGAACGTTACTGGCTTGCCAGCTGGACTTACCTACAACCCGGCCAATGGGCTTATTTCTGGAACTTCGACAGCAGCTGGAACCTTTACCGTTAACGTCACTTTCTCGGCAACCGATGGCCGACGGGCTACAAAAACCTTCACCCTTAACATTGGTAGCAACCCGGTAATCACCGACCCACTAATCGGCTCGGCAACCTCAACCGTGGTACCAAACGTTTACGTGAACCAGGCATTTACCTTTGCAAACACCGCAGACGCGGGC
>JBDKLA010000060.1:0-9971 GCA_039795835.1 Actinomycetota bacterium
CTGCCTCGGCCACGGTGTTGCGAGAGTCGGGTTTTGGGGTTGTGGTGGCCTTCGCCGAGGACGTCTACTACAACTATGTAAATCCGCCGAAGGTTGGCGGTCTTCCTGAGGTTGGGCCGAACGCGGACGACTCTAATGAGACTGCAAAGTTGAATGATTTGTTTGCTGCAACCGTGGCCACCAACCCCGACTGGGGTGTTGCTCAGCAACCTAGTATTTTGCCCGATCCTCTGGTTTCCCCTGCAGATCCGCTACCCGGTGAAGGGCAATGGCGACCAACCAAGATTTTGGTGAACGGAACCACCGCGATTTGGATTGCTCGAATTCGCCCAGACGACGTGCACACGAGTTACTGGGCAACCGTTACCTGGTTTGATCCACAGTTGGTTGCTTTCGCTCAGGTGCCAGGCACAAAGGTTCCCGAGGTCAATGGTCTTCCAAACCGCACCGGTCAGGTTCCTATCAATCTCAAGCAGTTCTATGTCGCAGGTTTGAACGGCGGCTTCCTGATGCGCGATAGTCAGGGCGGATACCAGTTCGAAGACGTCGTTTATCGCAAATTGATTCGTGGCAAGGCGTCTTTGGTTACTTATAAAGACGGTTCATTCGACGTCGTCGAGTGGGGCCGTGACCCGGTCCGCAAGGGGATTCAGTCAGTTCGTCAGAACATGGAACTGATTGTTGACGGGGGAGTGAGCCAGGTCGAAAGCGAGGACCAGTCGAAGTGGGGCTGGGTTTGGCAAGGTGTAGGTTCAGGCAAGAATTTGGTTTGGCGTTCAGCAATCGGTATTCGAGCCGACGGAACCATGGTTTATGTAATTGGCGCTGCGATGAGCGCAAAGTCTCTCGGCGATGTTTTGGTTCGCGCCGGCGCCCAGAGAGCGATTCTTCTGGACATGAACTCGGCCTACGCTAACGGCTTCCTCTACGGACCTTACAAGAATGGCAAGAAGCTGGACGAGGCTAGCACTCGTTCGCCGGAGCGTTTTTGGTTACCGAGTGAGCGTGACTTTATTGCCGTGTACACGAAGTCGCCGGCTAGCAGAGCGGATTAGTCGCAGGGAGCTAGCTGGGCAACTCGTTGTGGAGTGACGCCGAGGAGTACCGCGATGTCTCGCATGGTGAGACCCTGGTCGCGCATCTTCTTCACTACTTCGCGAATTTCTTGAGATGCTTCTTCCTGAAGTTTCGCAGCCTGCTTCATCTTTTCTTGAGCGGCTTCCATGTCGCAGATGATGCCGGGCATGCTGGCGATGACCTTGATTACAACCTCGCAGCTGTCGGTGACGCCATAATTTTTGGCGGCCTCTTTGACCATGGCTTCAACCTTGTCGAGGCGCTTGGCGTTGAGGTGTAGGTTCTTGAATTCTGGGATCTCTACCGACCATCCGTCGGTCTCGCGTTCGCAGAGTGCTTTGACTTCCATGCGACACTCCCATCACTTAGTAAAGAGGCACTTGACTTATTTAGTAAACCCGTGCTTTACTTACAACTGTAAACCTCAAACTTTAGAAACACAAGGAAAGAGAATCATGAGCATTGTTCTACAAATCGTTGGTTGGGCACTAACCATTCCACTAGTACTAGGTCTTGGTAAGGCTGGTCTTTGGAAGCTAACCTCGCCAATCGACTCGCTAGCCGCAGCAGGTCTTGCCTGGGTTAAGGAAATCCCAACTGGGCTGGTTCGTCTAATCGCCATCCTAGAGATCCTCGGCGTTGCCGGCATCGTCCTAGCTCCAGCCGCCGACCAGTTCCTTGGCTTCAAGTGGGCTGCAATCTGGGGCGTGCTAGCTGCTTCGGGTCTAGCCCTAACCATGCTTGTTGCCGCAGTAATGCACATCGTGCGCGGTGAATTCAAGTACACCTGGAAGAACAACGTGAGCCTATTCGCTTTCGCTGCTGTTCTAGCCGGTGTTCTAGCTGCTCTGCCTTCCGTAGCCTAAGCAACGGAGTAATCGGCCCTGGTGGCTGCCCTTTCGAGGGTGGTTATCAGGGCCTTTCCCGTTAACCAGATCAGTGTCATCGTCGTGATCGCTCGACCGGTATCCCAGATGAGGCCACCAGAGATCAGCTCAAACTGTAGGAATCGCCAGGCGTTTTCTAGGACGGTGCCGCCATGGACGAAAGATATTGAGGTGTTGTCGCCAACCAGCAAAGGCCAGGTCCAGAAGGTTAGAAATGCGCCATAGAAGTAGGACGCGATAATCGCGTAGACCGAAAGGGTTATCAGTCTGACTTTGAGTGAAGTTGGCTTTGGCAAAATCCCTGCGCCAAGACCGATTAGTGCTGCAGCAATGATTTGGAACGGAAGCCATGGGCCAACCCCGCCGGAAATCAATGCACTTGCGACCATCGAAAGTGTTCCAAGTGAGAAACCGAACCGCGAACCGAAAACGTAGCCGGCGATAATGACGAGGGCGAATGCGGTTTCCACACCGGCAACTCCGGCTCCCATGAGTCTCACCAGCGAATTCACCGCAGCCAGCACCCCGAGTAGGGCAAGTCTTCTACTTAGCGGCAAGCTGACCCACCTCTTCGATTGAAATGACCTTGCTGGCAATCGCACTGGCGAACTCTTCGTCGTGGGTGGCCACGAGAACTTCGGTGCCCTGATTGGCGATGTCTGAAATTAGTTCCACCAGAGCCTGGCGACTCTCAAAATCGAAGCCAAGGGTTGGTTCGTCGAGCATCAGCAAGTCGGTTGGTTTGCTGAGCTGAATGGCAATCGCTAATCCAAGTTTTTGACCTTCCGAAAGATCTCTTGGATTTTGTAATTCGTTGATGGTTGGAACAATCCGCGTTAGCAGCTCGCGCGTGGTTCCTTCTTTTACTCCGGAGTCTTTGTCGGCTTGTTTGCACTCGGCGGTAACCGATTCGAGAAAGAGTAGATCGCTGGCCGGCTGCGGAACTAGCACTCCACGTTCGCTTGCAACTCGTCGAAGGTAGGTGGTTTTACCGCTGCCATTTGGGCCAACCAGTGCGGTCACGTTTGTTTTGTAATTCGCCTGGGTCAGGGTTGGTTCACCCACCTGGTTCGGAGATAGCCGTCCGTCTTGGAGAATCAAACGAAGATCGGCCAGACCAGCTATCGGCCGAGTGCGATGTTCGGCAACCACGATGGTGAATCCAAGGTTTCTCAAGTTCGCAAGTGTGGCGACAATAAGTTTCGTGGCCGATGGATCGAGTGCTGAAAAGGGTTCGTCTAGAAGCAGGGTTTTTGTGCCAGAGGAAAGCGCGGCTGCAATCGCCAGTCGTTGTTGCCAGCCTGCCGACAGCTCGTGGGGGTTCGCCTTTAGTGGCAGTTCAAATTCTTGAGCCAACTTAGAAACTCGAGCCTGAATTTCGAGTTCGGAAAACCTAGCCTGTCGAAGTGAAAAGGCCAGTTCATCGAAGACGGTTTCCGCCACGAACGACTGCCTTGGGAATTGACTCACAAAGCCAACGCCGGGCGTTTTCGCCTGAATTACCTTTAGGAGCGTGCTTTTTCCGCAGCCGGTTGGGCCGGTGATAAGGGTGAGGGTTCCTGCCAGCAATTCGAGTGATACGTCGTTGAGAATCAACTGGTTCGGGATGTAGCCAAAGGTTAGGTTGCGGAGCCGGATTGGCCCGCTTGCGGTATTTGGCTTGCCGCCAAAACCACGTGCTTCCATAGAGTCGGCGAGGTTGATCGATTGGTCAACGGCGTCGTTGAGCAAGGGGAGTGTGGTCGAACGAACGATTGCGAAACCGTGACGATGTGATCGCAGTTTTGAAGCTGCGCGGATTCGCACCAAAGACTTCGCAAGTTCCGGGGTGAGGCTAAAAGTTATACCCAGGGCTGTGGCAAAGCTGCTGAGAAACTTCGGGCTTCGCTTGAGCAGTTTCCTAAAGTCGAAAATCAGATTCAGCGCCCCGAAGGCAATCACCCAGAGCGCCAATTTTGCACCCGCTGCAAGAGCGACCATCATCGACTCAAAACTGCGATCGCCAAAGGCCAAGCTGAAACCGAGACGTACCAAAACAACGAACAGTGCCATGGTTAGGTACTGCTTCGCAATGGTGATTTTGGTCTTGGTCAAGGCGTCCTAGTTACAGGTGTAGGTGGGTGGCGTTTGTAGGTGGGAAACGGTTTGCTCGGTCTCCATGTAAACCCAGCCCTCAACATCACCGCACTTTGACTTATGGTCGGAAGCCCCGGTGGTGGCGTAGTCCCATTTGCCATTGGCTAGCAGGTAGTAACCCCAGTAAGCGCCCGATGTTTCGCTGTCGTCGCACTTGGCCGACTTTGGTTCGCCGTTGATCTGACAGGCGAATGCGGTTGGGTATTTTGCCGTTCCCTTCACTGGAATGCCTGCAGCTTTGAAAAGTTCCCAGCCGTTACCCGAGTAGTTCAAAGCGCAGCGAGTGGTTACCTCTCCCTTGAAATCGATTGTCAGAGTTACGCCCTGGTGCGAAGAGTCGCACGCACCGTCTTGCCAAGAAGCGGTGCTCTGGGTGGTCACGGTATTTGAGCAGCTAGTCAGTAGGAGAGTGAGTGCTGCGGCAATTGCCAGTTTCGTGGCTTTCAAGTTCGTTCGTTTCTCGAGTTTGAGGGGAAGCGAAACGAAGACGAGGGTGCCAGAGACACCTAAGACTTCCTAACCGCAGCCCGCGACGGTTTGTTGGAGTACTGGCTCTAGGCAGGCATTCCGACTTGTGTTTTCACACTCACGATTGCGCGACAGCGCCGGATTTGCACCGGCTTTCCCTGCAGAGAGTTAAGTGGTTTTAGTTTAACGGCAACCAGTGGGTGGCCCAGGCGTAACCCACGAAAACCACCGCGTCGAGCAGGAAGTGAGCGAACAGCAACGGAATTAGTTTTCCGGTTCGCTTGAACCAGTAACCGAATACCCAGCCCATCACGATGTTGCCAACGAAACCGCCGATGCCTTGGTAGAGGTGGTAAGTGCCTCGGATTACCGCACTCAGCCAAATGATCTTCGTGTCGCTCATACCGCGCTCGCGAAGGCGGTGGAATAGGTAGCCAACCATCAGGCTTTCCTCGACGATGCCCGCGGTCGCCGCGCTGAGTAATAGCACCGGAGTTGTCCACCAATACTGATTGACGTCGGTAGGGATAACCTTGGCCGAGAGTCCGAGTGCTCGAGCGCCGAGGTAAAGCGCAAGCCCAGGAATACCGATTCCCGCAGCAATCAGAAATCCGGAACCGAGTTGCTTGGCGAGTTTAGTTTTTTGAAGCCCGAATTTTGCGAGTACGCCCTTGCCAACCAAAAACATGGCGAGTGCTACCGGAACCAGTTGAAAGACCAGGCCGGCAAACTGGTAACTGAAGTCGAGCCAGTCGCGTGGGTCAACGCTTTCATTGATGGTCGTCGACGAACCGGCCAGCCCCTTCGGCGCGGTCATGGCTGACACAAAGGCTAGGACGGAATAGACCGCCGACTTTCCAAGACTTAGACCGAAGACCAGCCACAGTTCTAAATCAATTCGACGCTTTAGCTCCAAGACGTCCTCGCAATCATCGAAATGGCAAGGGCAACAATGAGAACGCCACCCGCAAGACCAATCCAAGCGCGGAAGCGGTTGGTGGTGATGCGCCTAACTGCTAAGCCTGCCAGTACCAGTGATTCCTGCCAGATCAGCGAACCGACAAGCACAGCAAAGGAGAACACAATCACGTTCAGGGGAGTGACCGAGTAACCCATGTTCGCCACGTTCGGTGCGATGGCCAGAAAGTATAGGGCGGTAGGTGGGTTCACCAAAGTGGCTGCTACGAAGGTGCCGAAGGTTTTAGCTACCGATCCCTGGCTCGGTTTTGCGGTGGGCGAGTCGGTTTTTTCCGAAAGAAGTTTTAGATTTTTCACCGCAGTTTGAACACCGAGGAAAAGCAAAATCCCGGCGCCAATCAAACTGAAGACCAGCTTCAGGGAGGTCAAGGTGGAAGCAATTAGACCACCGATAACGAATACCGCCAGGGCGTAGGTTCCGTCCACGGTTGCCATTCCCAGAGCGCCAACGGCTCCGTGGCGAATCCCTCGGGAAACTGTGGTGTTGATCAGCATGATGGCCATCGGCCCAACCGGTATGGCGAGCGCTAGGCCGGCCAGAAAGCCAATGACGAAGAGTTCCCACATACTTCCATTCTCCTCTAAGGGTTCTCACAGGTGGTTGCGGTAACCTTAAGTTGTTCGTTTTGGTTTGGAGAGTTTTGAAGCGTCTCATCTCAGTAGTCGTAAGTTTTGCGCTCGCGGCGCTTTCCCTATCTGCCTGCTCATCGAGTAATTCCATCGTGGTCAACTCGCACGTGACCGTGGCCGAGGTCGGCTCCATTACAACTCTCAACGCAGATTCAACTAAAGCTGCATCGAGCAAGGTTGCCAGTGACGTGGCGCAACTAACCACCCAGCGCTTTTACGAGATCGATAAAAACGGGGAACTGGTTGCCAACAAGAACTTCGGAACGGTAGCCGTAACCAAGCAGAGCCCGTTCACGGTTGCCTACACGTTTGCCAAAGGTGCCACCTGGAGCGACGGATCTCAGGTGGACGCAACCGACGCCGCGCTCGCGGTGACGGCGGCCAAAGACATTGACTTCAACTCGAATCACTTTGGAACCAGCCTGTCTAATGCCACCATTGTTGGTTCGCCAAAGCCTGGTGCCACCTCGATCACCTTGCAGTTCGACCAACCGATTGCCGACTGGAAGACCGCACTAGAAATTTCGGTTCCGGCCCACGTGGTTGGTAAGGATGCGGGATTTGGTGGAAACGTGGCAGCGGTTCGTGCTGGTGTGCTTTCGGCCATTGCTGAATCAAAGCAAGACGACTTGGCCAAGCTTGCAATTGCATACTCCGAAAGCTTCGGGCCTAATGCGCCTCTTGAAAACTTCCTTACGAACGGCGCCTACTCGGTCACCGAGGTTTCCGTCGACAAGGTGGTTTTGAAGGTAGTTCGCGACTATACCGGCCCACACTCCGGCATCGCCGAAACCGTAAACCTGCAGGCTTATGCCGATAACGCTTCTGCCTTCAAGGCACTGGCCTCTGGAACCGCAGACCTGCTTGCGCCGCAGGTGACCCTCAACGAACCGCAGTCTGACCTGGTGTCCCAATCTCAGTCTTTGAACTCCAAGAAGTTCACGGTACTCGCACCAGCCAGTTCGCTTTCGGAGCAGTTTGTGATCAACCTCTCGCAGGGAAACCTCGCTGACTCTAGTTACCAAGATCCGAAGACTGCTTCGGTTCTGCGTCAGGCATTTATGAACATCGTTCCGAAGGCTCGTGCCATCGACTTTGCCAGCCTGACTCAAACCGTTTCCAAGTCAGATTCGTTCGTCTACGGTCCAACCTCGAAAAACTACTCGGCGGTCGTGGCATCCAACGGAAGTTCAAACTTCCTAATCCAGGACGCCGAAAAGAGTAGCGAGCTCATCAATGGACTGAAGCTCAAGAGCAAGCCTGGCGTTCGCGTGTTGTTCGATTCCGACAACCCGGCTGCCGTCGCCGAGTGGACCCTGCTCTCCGACAACGCCGCCACCTCTGGTTTCAAGATGACCAACGTCTCCAGCTCTGATCCGTCCGAGCGTCTTTCAAACGGAACCTACGAGGTTTACCTCGGGGCACTTCCGCTCATTGGGGTTGGAACCGGTTCGGTACAGCAGCTCGTCAACGGCCCAGCCAAGATGCCACAGGCAACCTATGAGGCTCTAACCAAGGACGTCCTGGCCGCGGGGGAGAAGAGCATCGGAGGTGCGTTACAGACTCTCGACCAGAAGCTTTTCGAACTTGGCTACGGTCTTCCGATGTACCAGCTGCCAACTCTGCTGGTTTATAACAGCCGAATTCAAGGTCTGGTGGCAGATCCGTTCGCTTCCAACGCCACCTGGGGTTATTGGACCTGGCACGTTTCAGCCGACAAATAACGCCTACCGCAGGGTAGACTGAAGCTACCGACTTTTCTGCGCTGCCGTTTTGGCGCGCCCAAATCTCAAGGATGATCCCTATGGCTCAGGCCAAACGCGAAGAACTTAGAAACGTAGCAATTGTTGCTCACGTTGACCACGGAAAGACCACCCTGGTCGACGCCATGCTACGCCAGACTGGTTCGTTTGCCAGCCACGGTGAAGTGAACGAACGAGTCATGGACTCGGGCGACCTTGAGCGCGAAAAGGGTATTACCATCCTCGCCAAGAACACCGCCATCGCCTACAAGGGCGAGCACTCGGCCGGCCAGGAAATCACCATCAACGTAATCGACACCCCGGGTCACGCCGACTTTGGTGGCGAGGTCGAGCGCGGTCTTTCGATGGTAGACGGCGTGGTCCTACTCGTTGACGCATCTGAAGGCCCACTTCCTCAGACCCGTTTCGTTCTTCGCAAGGCTCTTGAGGCTAAGCTTCCGGTAATCCTTTTGGTCAACAAGACCGACCGTGCCGACGCCCGCATCGACGAGGTTGTTGAAGAAACTCACGACCTACTCTTGGGTCTGGCTTCAGACCTTCACGACACCGTCCCAGACCTAGACATCGACGGCATCCTCGAGTTGCCAATCATCTATGCATCTGGTCGCGCCGGCATAGCATCGCTAAACAAGCCTGCCGACGGAACTTTGCCAGAGGGCGACAACCTTGAGCCGCTGTTCAGCGCGATCATGAAGCACATCCCGGCTCCGGTTTACGACGACGAAGCACCACTTCAGGCTCACGTCACCAACCTCGACGCCAGCCCATTCCTCGGTCGCTTGGCTCTGCTTCGCATCTACAACGGCAAGTTGAAGAAGGGTCAGCAGGTTGCTTGGGTTCGCCAGGACGGCACGACTCAGACCGTCAAGGTAACCGAACTTCTAAAGACCAAGGCGCTCGAGCGCTTCCCAGCCGAAGAAGCCGGCCCTGGTGACATCGTTGCTGTTGCCGGTATCGAAGAGATCACCATTGGTGAAACCCTCGCCGACCCGAACGACGTTCGTCCGCTGCCAATGATCACCGTTGACGACCCAGCGATTTCGATGACCATCGGTATCAATACCTCGCCGATGGCCGGTCGAGTCAAGGGAGCTAAGGTTACCGCTCGTCTGGTTAAGGATCGCCTCGACAAGGAGCTAATCGGTAACGTATCGATCAAGGTTCTTCCTACCGAGCGTCCAGACGCTTGGGAAGTTCAGGGTCGTGGCGAGCTTGCCCTTGCCATCTTGGTTGAGCAGATGCGTCGCGAAGGTTACGAGCTAACCGTTGGTAAGCCACAGGTAGTTACCAAGCGCGTAGACGGCAAGCTCTACGAGCCGGTTGAAGACATCACCATCGACGTACCTGAAGAGCACCTCGGCGCAATCACTCAGCTGATGGCCGCTCGCAAGGGTCGCATGAAGAACATGCAGAACAACGCTGCCGGCTGGACTCGCATGGAGTTCCTAGTTCCAAGCCGCGGACTAATCGGTTTCCGCACCGAGTTCCTAACCACCACCAAGGGAACCGGTATCGCCAACGCTATCTCGGCAGGCTACGAGCCATGGTTCGGTGAAATCGTGACCCGTCAGAACGGTTCGATGGTTGCCGACCGCGCGGGTGTTGCAACCCCATTCGCAATGATCGCGCTTCAAGAGCGCGGCACCTTCTTCGTTGAGCCAACCACCGAGGTTTACGGCGGTATGGTCGTGGGCGAGAACTCTCGCGCCGACGACATGGAAGTAAACATCACCAAGGAAAAGAAGCTCACCAACATGCGTGCCGCTTCTTCGGATGAATTCCAGTCGCTAACCCCACCAAAGAAGCTGAGCCTGGAAGAGTGCCTCGAATTCGCACGTGAAGACGAGTGTGTTGAGGTCACCCCTGAAGCCGTTCGTATCCGCAAGGTGGAGCTTGACCCGAACGTTCGAGCACGTGCGGTCTCCGCTCGAAAGAACGCGTCGAAGGCCTAGTTAATTCGGTTTGCCTTAAGTACTGCGCTAACGCGGGCTTGTTGCTTGACAATCCACTGTTGAACTCGAGTCTGTTCGGC
>JBDKLA010000061.1:0-6121 GCA_039795835.1 Actinomycetota bacterium
CCGACAATCCGTGCAGCGGCCTAGAGCACGCCGAACTTTATGGAATCCCAACCTTTGTGGTGAGCCCGGCCAACTTTGACAGCCGTGAGGCCTGGGCGGAAACGCTCCTCGAAAACGTGAAGTTCTTCAAGCCAGACCTAACGGTTTTGGCAGGCTTCATGAGAATCCTTCCGCACGGTTTTGTGCGAGCTCTCAGCCCGAAACTTATCAATACCCACCCATCGCTGCTGCCCCTTTTCCCAGGCGCTCACGGGGTGCGAGATGCTTTGGCCGCCGGCGCTACCGAAACCGGCGTGACCATCCACATCGTCGACGAAGGTGTCGATACCGGTCCGCAGTTGGCCCAGGGCCGACTAGCGGTACTGCCCGATGAAACCGAGGCAGAGCTGCACGAGCGCATCAAGGTGATTGAGCGCCAGTTGCTAGTTTCTGTGGTTAAGGACATCGCCGAGCACCGGATCAAGCTAGACACCCACAACTAACTTCGAGGAACTAATGGCAGCGATCAACAACCACAACCCGAACGACTACCGCCACCGCGACCGAGTTGAAATCAAGCGAGCCCTGCTCTCGGTTTCCGACAAGACCGGGCTTCTGGAACTAGCCAAGGCTTTGAGCGAGGCCGGGGTTGAGCTGATCTCGACCGGTTCAACCGCGAAGACCATTGCCGATGCCGGCTACAAGGTGACCGAGGTTTCGCAGGTCACCGGGTTCCCGGAATCCCTCGACGGCCGAGTGAAGACCCTTCACCCGAAGATTCACGGTGGCCTACTTGCCGACATGCGCCTAGTCGACCACGAGCAGCAGTTGCAGGAACTCGACATCGAGGCATTCCAGCTGGTGGTCGTAAACCTTTACCCGTTCGTGCAGACCGTTGCTTCCGGAGCCAAGGGTGAAGCAGTGGTCGACCAGATCGACATCGGCGGCCCGGCCATGGTTCGTGCTTCGGCGAAGAACCACGCCAATGTGGCAATCGTGGTTGAGCCAACTCGCTACGACGAAATCATCGACGCAATTGCTCAGGGCGGAACCACTTTGCTTCAGCGTCGTCAGTTAGCCGCAACCGCATTCGCTCACACCGCTCGTTACGACTCGGCGGTTGCCGACTGGTTCGCCCGCGAACTCGAATCGCAGTGGCGACTAGAGGCCGGTCAGACCGAAGAAAACCAGAGCAAGAACCCAGGATTCCAGGCCGAGCTGAAGTTCGGCGGTGAACTGGTGAATGTGCTTCGCTACGGCGAGAACGGCCACCAGGCGGCAGCGCTCTATCGTTCAACCGGTGAGGGTTCGGTTTCGGGCATCGCCCAGGCCAAGCAGCTCGGCGGCAAGGAGATGAGCTACAACAACTACGTTGACGCCGATGCCGCAGTTCGCTCGGCATACGACCACACCGAGCCAGCGGTTGCCATCATCAAGCACGCCAACCCTTGCGGTATCGCGATCGGTTCGGCGGCCGAAGCCGACCCTATCGCCGACGCCCACGCCAAGGCTCACCTATGCGACCCACTCTCGGCGTTCGGTGGAGTAATTGCAGCCAACCGCCCGGTCACCGAGGCGATGGCGAAGCAGATTGCCGACATCTTCACCGAGGTCATCGTGGCACCTGGCTTCGAACTGGCCGCTCTCGAGATTTTGCTGGCCAAGAAGAACCTGCGCGTACTGGAATTGCCAGCCAACTACTCGCGCGAAGCGCTTGAGATCAAGCAAATCTCCGGTGGTCTTCTGGTTCAGCAGCCAGATGAGTTCACCAGCCTAAACATCTCCAACTGGAAGCTAGTAGCCGGCCCGAAGGCCGACGCAGCGACCTTGCAAGACCTAGCCTTCGCCTGGCGTGCCAGCCGCGCGGTGAAGTCCAACGGTATTCTGCTCGCGCACGAGGGTGCGTCGGTGGGTGTTGGAATGGGTCAGGTTAACCGTGTTGACAGCTGCCGTTTGGCAGTAGACCGCGCCGGTCACCGAGCCAAGGGTTCGGTTGCCGCGAGCGACGCATTCTTCCCTTTCAAGGATGGGGTTGAGATTCTCATCGAAGCCGGTGTTCGAGCAGTCGTGCAGCCGGGTGGTTCGATGCGAGATCAAGAGGTCATTGATGCAGCAACGGCTGCCGGCATCACCATGTACTTCACCGGCGAACGCCACTTTTATCACTAAACAATTAGGCTAGGAAACATGACAAAAATCAAAGTTGTAGGCAAGGTCGTTGAGCTCGACGGCGACGAGATGACCCGCATTATTTGGCAGAACATCAAAGACAATCTGATTCTGCCGTTCCTCGACGTAGACCTTGAGTACTACGACCTTTCGATCGAAAACCGCGACGCCACCGATGACCAGGTGACCATCGACGCAGCTCACGCGATCCGCAACCACGGCGTTGGCGTGAAGTGTGCGACCATCACCCCGGACGAAGCGCGCGTTGAAGAATTCAAGCTAAAGAAGATGTGGAAGAGCCCGAACGGCACCATCCGTAACATCCTCGACGGCGTTGTTTTCCGCGAGCCAATCATCATTTCGAACGTTCCACGACTCGTCCCAGGTTGGACCAAGCCGATCATCATCGGCCGTCACGCTCACGGTGACCAGTACAAGGCAACCGACTTCAAGGTGCCTGGCAAGGGAACCGTTACCATCACCTGGACCCCTGCCGATGGCGGCGAAGTTGTGACTCAGACCGTGGCCGAGTACCCAGAGCACGGTGGCGTGGCCATGGGTATGTACAACTACATGGACTCGATCCGCGACTTTGCTCGTGCGAGCTTCAACTACGGTCTAGCCCGCAACTACCCGGTCTACCTTTCGACCAAGAACACCATCTTGAAGGCCTACGACGGCGCATTCAAGGACGCCTTCCAGGAAGTTTTCGACGCCGAATACGCAGACCGTTTTAAGGCTGCCGGCATCACCTACGAACACCGTCTAATCGACGACATGGTGGCCGCTGCGCTGAAGTGGGAAGGTGGCTACGTTTGGGCTTGTAAGAACTACGACGGCGACGTTCAGTCGGACACCGTTGCTCAGGGCTTCGGTTCGCTAGGTCTCATGACCTCGGTGCTAACCACCCCGGATGGCAAGACCACTCTGGCTGAGGCAGCTCACGGTACCGTCACCCGCCACTACCGCGACTGGCAGGCCGGCAAGAAGACTTCGACCAACCCAATTGCTTCGATCTACGCGTGGACTCGTGCTCTGATTGCACGCGCCGAGATCGATGGCACTCCTGAGGTTCGCAAGTTCGCTGAAACCCTCGAGGACGTAATCGTCAAGACCGTTGAGTCGGGCAAGATGACCAAGGACCTCGCGCTACTTGTTGGTGGCGACCAGGGTTACCAGACCACCGACGAATTCCTAGCTTCGCTCGCAGAGAACCTAAAAGCTCGTCTGGCGTAAGCAAGCGCAATCTGTGGAAAACTCCCGCTGAGAAATCGGCGGGAGTTTTACTTTTGTCTGCATGCATTCAAAGAAATTCGGCCGCTGGCTCAAACTCGTTTCAGTAACTCTCGGTCTGACCGCTCTGGCCGGCACCGCGTTTACCTTGCCGTCTCAGGCGGTAACCCCAGCCCCAACACCGTATTGCGCCGATGGCACCTGCTGGGTCACCTTCGACTACACCGGTGACTACTCGGTCTGGACTCCGCCCGCCGGAATCAATTCGCTTCACTTTGAGGTCTATGGAGCTCAGGGCGGACGCAGCGGAGGCAAGGGTGGTTCGGTCACCGGCGACTTCGCGGCCATTCCGTCCTCGCTCTATGTTTATGTTGGCGGTGCCGGTGGTAGCAGTAACTCGGCGGCCGGTGGTTTCAACGGCGGTGGCACCTCGGGTAACGGTCACGGTGACCAAGGTTCGGGTGGTGGTGCTTCCGACCTGAGAACTTCAACCCAGCTTTCTGATCGAGTTGTGGTTGCCGGAGGTGGTGGTGGAACCGGAGGCTGGATCGGTGGCGCGGGAGGCCCCGGCGGATTGACCATCGCTTCGGCTGGAACCAAGGGTGCGACCGCAACCACTCCAGGTGGCGGCGGAACTCAGCTTGCCGGTGGAACCGCCGGTCTAGGTGTGACCACTGGAAACGGCACCGCCGGTTCACTCGGTCAGGGTGGAGTTGGCGGTTCTGGAACTATCGCTGGTGGCGGTGGCGGAGGTGGAGGTTTCTACGGCGGTGGCGGTGGTGGCTCCGACAACCTCGCGGGTGGAAGCGATGGTGCCGGAGGTGGTGGCGGTTCGTCGTTCGCGACCATGGCACTCACCTCCAATGTTTCTCACCAGGCTGGTGTTCGCACCGGCAACGGTCAGGTGGTGATTCGCTACACCTTTGCACCGAAGGTGAACTCGTTCACCCTGATCAGTGGCCTCACCTCAACCACTGGCACGGCGGTGTATCAGGTCGTTTTCGATCAGTATGTCTACGACGTTGATCCCTGGGACTTCGCATTCGCGGGAACGGCAACCGGCTGTGCGGTAAATAGCGTTTACGGCGACGGCTACACCTTCACCTTCCAGGTGCTAGGTTGCACCAGCGGCACGTTGAGGTTATCGCTCAGGCCTTGGTCGGTCATTGGTTCAAGCTCCGGCCCTGCGCAGGAAACCTTTGCTAGCTCAACCCTCACGGTCGACTCGGTTCCAGCGGCGCTAACCTGGGCGAACCCGAGCACCCCATCAAACGCCACCGCTCTCAACTTCACCATTTCATCGCAAGAGGCGTTCGAACTTCCAACGGCCAGTTCCTTTGAGCTACTCGGCAGTGGTTGCCGAATCTCTAACATCGCCATGACCAGCGCCACTTCGGCTCAAGTCAGCGTGCAAAACTGTGCCAGCGGCGCGAACGTGCGGCTTGTGGCCAAGCGCAATCAGTTCCGAGACCTAGCTGGAAACCTCAGCCCAAGTATCGACCTCCCATCAGGTGACGTTTTGGTGGACTACGAAGCACCAAGCGTGGCATCCATCGCTTCGACCAACACCGCGGACTACCTTGATTACACGGTCACTTTCACCGAGCCGGTTACCGGCGTTAACGCCGACTCGTTCCAGTTGGCTGGGGCTGGTTGTGCGATCAGCAAGTTCGATGGAAGTGGTGCCAGTTACCACGTCTATGTCAGTGGCTGCACGGGGCAGAGTTCACTCACGGTCAAGGCGATGGCAAGCCTAGACCTGGCTGGCAATGCTGGGCCGGTTGCCGATCGAACCGACTCTGGAGGAAGCGCAGACACTTTGGCGCCAACCGCAACTATCACCGAGCTCACACGCACCGATCAAACGCTCAGCCCCAGTTTCGAACTTCGCTTCGACGAGTTGGTGAACGGTTTGACCATCAACTCGCTGTCGCGAACCGGAACCGCCAAGAACTGCAGCTTCACCCTGGTTGAGCAGACCTCAAAACGAATCTACAGAATCGACTCCACCAACTGCGCCGCCGGAAACCTGAGACTCACCCTGCTCGCCGACTCGGTTACCGACACTCACGGAAATCTGGGTCCTCTGCAGAATGTTGATTCACCGCTCGTGAAAATCAGCGCGGCCAGCACCTCAGCGATTCCGGCCGGTTTCAGACCACTGCCAACCCAGCCGGGGCAGGCGCTGCCAACCACTCCTGTGGTTGAAGCGCCAGCCACCAAACAAACCAAAAAGACCAGCCAAACAACGGAAGCGGCAACCGCCAGCTTGGACGCACTGAAACCAGATTCCTGGGTGTCGATTGCCATCGCGCTAGTCGCGTTGGTAATTGCGAAGCGTCCTAGAGGACGTCGACGTGCTTGAACTATTCGAAGATAACGGTGCGGTCGCCGTCCAGAAGCACACGGTGCTCGGCAAACCAGCGGATCGCCTGGGTGAGGGTCTTCGACTCAACATCCTGACCCATCGAAACCAGTTCGGTCTTCGAGTGGCTGTGGGTCACGCGAATCACGTTCTGCTCAATGATCGGACCCTCGTCGAGGTCGGCGGTCACGAAGTGGGCCGTGGCGCCGATCAACTTCACACCGCGAGCGTGTGCCTGACCGTAAGGGTTAGCGCCCTTGAAGCCCGGCAGGAACGAGTGGTGAATGTTGATGATTCGACCCTCGAATTCGGCAACGAATTCGGGGGAGAGGATCTGCATGAAGCGAGCCAAGACGATGAGCTCAATTCCGGCCG
>JBDKLA010000062.1:0-13793 GCA_039795835.1 Actinomycetota bacterium
AAGGCCAAGTCGGATTCCGAGCTCTTCGGTCTTGAGACAGTGCTTTTCCTTGATGAGATCCATCGCTTTTCCAAGGCGCAACAGGATTCACTGCTGCCTTCGGTTGAGGCTGGCTGGGTGACCTTGGTTGCTGCGACAACCGAGAACCCATCTTTTAGTGTGATTTCTCCGCTCATTTCGAGGTCGCTGGTCGTTCAGCTGTCGTCATTGACCGACACGGATCTTGAGTCTCTTATTCAGAGAGCGCTTACAGATAATCGTGGCTTTGCCGGTCTTATGGCAATCACCGCCGATGCGCTCGAACAGCTGGTTCGTTCGTCGCAGGGTGATGCGAGAAGAGCTCTCACCTTCCTAGAGGCTCTGGCCTATGCCGCCTGGGGGAGAGCTGGGCAGAAATCCACTGCTGAAATCTCGGTGGATGACTTTGAGACTGGTCTAAGTGCGGCACCGGTACGTTATGACAAGGATGGTGATAGCCACTACGACATCATCAGTGCATTCATAAAGTCCGTTCGAGGCTCAGACGCCGACGCGGCGGTCTATTGGCTCGCTCGGATGATTGAGGGCGGTGAAGATCCTAGGTTTATTGCTCGTCGCCTCATGATTCTCGCGGCTGAGGACATTGGTTTGGCAGACCCTCAAGCACTCGTTCTAGCTACTGCAGCAGCCCAGTCAGTTGCCTTAATTGGAATGCCGGAGGGACGAATTGCGCTCTCCGAGGTCACCATTTATTTGGCGCTGGCGCCAAAGTCAAATTCCGCCTACAACGCAATCAACTCCGCACTGGATGATGTTCGAAAAGGCCTGATTGATCCAGTACCAATGCCACTAAGGTCATCGAATTATGCTGGTGCCGAAAGCTATGGCAACGGCAAGGGTTACACATACCCCCACGACGATGCCGCCGGCGTTGTCAAACAGGAATATATAGGCCCGAGGGCTCGTCAGAAGCGTTATTACCTGCCAAAGAAGTTTGGCGCCGAGGCCGAATCGGTCACCCTCTGGGAGAGGCTTCGCCAGATTATTCGTGGCAAATAGCCAGTTTTGTTGCTAACCTTGTTAGGTTGCCATTTGCTTCAATCTCTCTGGCTGCGAGAAGAAGTGAATGATGCTCATTTAGCCGAGCATTCCTAGGCAGTAGAAAACTGTTAACGAATACCCGAAAGGTTCACGTGTCTAAGACTTCACGTACCCGCAGCAAAACCCGTCTATCGCGCGCCCTTGGCCTAGCTCTTACTCCTAAGGCAGCCAAGTACCTAGAGAAGCGTCCTTACGCTCCAGGTCAGCACGGCCGCACCAAGCGCAAGGCTGACAGCGACTTCGCAGTCCGACTGCGCGAAAAGCAGCGTCTTCGCGCTCAGTACGGAATCCGCGAAGCACAGCTTCGTAACATCTTCGCTGAGGCCAAGCGCACCGAAGGTCTAACCGGTGAAAACCTGGTTGAGCTTCTAGAAATGCGTCTCGACGCTCTAGTTCTTCGTGCCGGTTTCGCACGCACCATTGCTCAGGCCCGTCAGATGGTTGTTCACCGTCACATCCTGGTCAACGGCCAGCGAGTCGACCGTCCAAGCTTCCGCGTAAAGCCAGGGCAGACCATCCACGTACACGAGAAGAGCGAACGCACTGAGCCTTTCCAGGTTGCAGCTGCCGGCGGTCACGTCGACGTTCTTCCTCCAGTACCTGGATACCTAGACGTTCAGTTGGACAAACTACACGCAACCCTTACCCGCCGCCCAAAGCGTGCTGAGGTTCCGGTTACCTGTGAAGTTCAGCTGGTTGTTGAGTACTACGCAGCTCGCTAGTACTAGAAGTTAGGAACCCGATGAGTGGTGGCGAAATCGCAGCTTTGATCGCTGCAGGAGCATTGGCTCTGTTCGTATTGTTCTTGGCTGTTCCGTTGCTCAAGTTGGGCCGTTTGCTCGATGAGACCACCGAAACCGTCAAGGAAATCAACAGCCAGCTTCCGCCACTGCTCTCGGGTATCAACACCACAGTCGAAGAAACCAACAAGCAGTTGGTCAAGATCGACGCAATTACCGAAAACGTTGCTGATGTGAGTGCAAACCTTCAGTCTCTGGTTGCCGTTTTCTCGGCATCGGTCGGTTCTCCGCTATTGAAGTTGGCTGGATACCTAAAGGGTTTCACCAACTTTCTGGGTAAAAAGAAGTAGGTTCCCATCATGAAGAAACTGTTCTGGCTAGCTGCAGGCATCACCGTTGGTTTTGTTGCCGCGAAGGAAATCGAAAAGAACCCAAAGGCCAAGGCTGCCTACGAAGATGCCACCGCAAGACTTCGCACTCTAGCCCAGGCGTTCGTTGAGGGCTACGAAGAAGAGAGCGCTCCCGCTAAGCCAGCCGTCAAGCGCGCCTCGACACCTAAGACCGCGAAGTAACGCATGAAGACCGCTGAAATCAGGCGGCGTTGGCTGGATTTCTTCGCCAGCAAACAGCACACCGTCGTACCTTCCGCTTCGCTCATCAGCGAAGATCCTTCACTACTGTTCACAGTTGCCGGAATGGTTCCGTTCATTCCTTATATGTCTGGCCTTGTTCCCGCACCATTCCCACGAGCCACAAGCGTTCAGAAGTGCATCCGCACCTTAGATATCGAAGAGGTCGGCAAGACCACCCGTCACGGCACTTTCTTCCAGATGAATGGAAACTTCTCGTTTGGCGATTACTTCAAACGTGAAGCCATCTCCTACGCCTGGGAGTTTCTCACCTCACCGCAGAACAAGGGCGGTCTCGAGCTAAACCCGGAACTTCTCTGGGTGACCGTCTACAAAGACGATGACGAGGCGATTGAACTTTGGCGAGAGATCGCCGACATTCCAATGGAGCGAATTCAACGACTCGGAATGAAGGACAACTTCTGGTCCACCGGGCAGCCCGGCCCTTCCGGTCCTTGTAGTGAGATTTACTACGACCGTGGGCCTGACTACGGCGTTGAAGGTGGCCCAGCCGCGGACGACAACCGCTACATCGAAATCTGGAACCTTGTTTTCATGCAGTACGAGCGTGGAAAAGGTATTGGGAAAGACGACTTCGAAATCCTAGGAGAGCTTCCTAAGAAGAACATCGACACCGGTATGGGTCTTGAGCGTGTTGCCTTCCTGATGCAGGGCGTTGAGAACCTTTACGAAATCGACGAGGTTCGACCGGTTCTCGATCTGGCTGCCGAACTTTCCGGAAAGACCTATGGTGCCGCAAACGACGACGATGTTCGTCTTCGTGTTGTCGCCGATCACGTTCGCAGCGCTCTAATGCTTATCGGCGACGGCGTTACTCCTGGTAACGACGGTAGAGGCTATGTTCTTCGTCGTCTGCTCCGTCGTAGCGTCCGTGCGATGCGTCTCATGGGTGTGAATGAGCCGGTAATCGGGCGACTCATCACTGTTTCCAAGGACGCCATGAAGGCCTCCTACCCAGAGCTCGAAACTGATTTCAAGCGGATTCTGTCGACCGCTGTGGCTGAAGAGGAAGCGTTCCTTCGAACTCTTACGAGTGGCTCCCTAGTTCTTGACCAGGCAATTGCCGATGTTCGACAGAACAAGGGTGAAGTGCTCGGTGGGGAGGCAGCGTTCCTGCTTCACGATACCTATGGTTTCCCAATCGATTTGACCCTAGAAATCGCTGAAGAGGCCGGGCTAACGGTTGATCGCGAAGGTTTCACCTCACTTATGGCCGAGCAGCGTGACCGAGCCAAGGCAGACGCTCGTGAAAAGAAGCTGGGCGGAACTGATCTCTCGATCTACTCGGAATTCCGTGCAAAGGGTGTGACCTCGTTCACCGGTTATGACGAGCTTGAGACCGATTCCAAGGTGCTCGGACTTATTCACGAGGGTCAAAGCGTTGGAAAACTTAGCGCTGGCGCCGTCGGTGAAGTAATCCTCGACCTCACAAGTCTTTACGCTGAATCCGGTGGTCAGGCGGCCGATTCTGGCATCATCTATGGCGATGGTTTTGAGCTTGAAGTGCTCGACGTTCAGAAGCCTGTCAAGGGACTCATTTCCCACAAGGTTTTGGTTCGTTCGGGTGAAGTCAACGTCGATTCCAAGGCCGTTTCCAAGGTCGATGAGGAATGGCGACTAGGAGCCTGTCAGGCACACTCGGGTACTCACGTTCTTCACGCAGCTCTGCGACAGGTCCTAGGGCCGTCCGCTTTGCAGTCGGGTTCTTACAACAAGCCTGGCTATCTGCGTCTCGACTTCGCATGGAATCAGGCACTAAGCCTCGAGACCAAGAGTGAGCTGGAAGAGGTTTCGAACCTCGCGATTCGCCGCGACTTGGCAGTAAGTAGCCAGTTCATGACTCAGGCCGAAGCCAAGGATTTTGGCGCGGTTGCGCTGTTCGGTGAAACCTATGATGAACAGGTTCGAGTTATTCAGATTGGTGGCCCTTGGTCGCGCGAACTCTGTGGTGGTACCCACGTAAGTCGTTCAAGTCAAATCGGTCTGTTGTCGCTAGGCGCAGAGTCATCTGTTGGTTCGGGTTCACGCCGTATTGAAGCATTCGTTGGAATAGAAGCATTCCGTGCTCTTTCCCTAGAGCGAGCGCTCGTTGCAAGATTGACCGATCTAGCAAAGGTTCCGGCTGCCAACCTGGAGGAAAAACTTCAGCAAACCTTCGAGGAACTGAAAGTTGTTCAAAAGCGTTTGGCGCAAATCGAACAGCAAGCTTTACAAACTCGTATCCCAGCCTGGGTATCGTCCGCTAAGACCATCAACGGTCGTAAGGTAGCGGTTGCCGATCTTGGCACTGTTGATGGTGCTGAGCCTCTTCGCGCTATTGCGACGCAGCTTCGTGCCGAACTAGGTGGTAATTCGGTTTCGATCGTTCACGCAATTGTTTCCGAGAAGCCTGCAGTGATTGTTGCAGTTGGATCCGAGGCAGTTAGCGGTGGAGTAAAGGCTGGCGAACTAGTCAAACTGGCTTCCGGAATTCTCGGCGGCGGTGGCGGCGGTAAAGACGACATGGCTCAGGGTGGCGGGGCGAATGCAAGCGCTCTACCACAGGCTCTTGAGGCAATCGAAAAGGCAATTTCCTAGGATGAGATCCGGACGCCGGGTCGCAATTGATTACGGTGCGGCCAGAATCGGTGTCGCCGTTTCATCATTGGATTCACTAATTTCAAGCCCTCTAACCACGATTCTGGCGGGTGAAGCAGCGCTTAATGAGGTGTGCGCTGTAATCGAGGAACAGAGCCCAATTGAAGTTTTGGTTGGGCTGCCGCTCAATCTCTCGGGCGAACACACCAAATCCACTGCAGATGCAATCAGTTTTGCAAAAGCATTGGCTGAAATGATTGCCGTAGAGGTTCGCATGGTCGACGAACGAATGTCTACCCGTGCGGCGCAAGGGCAGCTTACTGCCTCGGGGAGAAACTCCAAGGTGTCTCGCAGCCTAATTGATGCGGCCGCTGCTAGCCTGATTTTGGAAGGCGCGTTGGCCTTCGAAAAGACCACTGGTAAACAGCCCGGCAAGTCACTTTTGGAGTTAGATGCGTAAAGGTAAAGTCGCTGCAATCGTCTTAGTTGCGCTTCTCGTTTTAGGCGGCGGCTCTGCTTACCTGTTCAGATCGCAGATCAGGGCCGCCATCGACACCATTTCCGGCGTCGATTATCAGGGGATCGGAACCGGAACAGCCACTTTGGTAATTGAGTCTGGTGATACCGGTGAAGCGGTGGCCACTAAATTGGTGAAGCTCGGTGTGACCAAGGACTTTAGTTTCACCTACAAGCGCATTATTGCTAGAGACCCGAAATTTGTTCCAGGCACCTTCACCCTTCGTAAGCAAATGTCTGCCGACTCAGCACTCGATCTAATTGCCAATCCGTCCTCCAAGGTTGTCACCAGAGTGACTGTGAAGGAGGGTTTGCGAATTGGCAATGTTCTAAAGGTTTTGAGTTCTGAGTCTGGAATCGCGCTTTCAGATTTTCAGGAAGCAGTCAAGGATCCAACTGTCTATGGGCTGCCAGCGTCGCTTCCAAACATGGACGGCTACCTCTTCCCAGCAACCTACGAAATCGAACCGGGTAGCAAAGCAACCGATGTGGTTCGTATGATGGTCGATCGAATGAGCGCCGAGTTGAAGAAGTTTGGGGTAAGCGACGCCAAACGCCACGAGGTTCTTACAATGGCTTCAATTGTCCAGAAGGAAGCCCGCCAGACTCCCGATTTCTACAAGGTTTCCCGGGTTTTCTACAATCGCCTAAAGGTTGGCATGCACCTGCAGTCTGACGCCACGGTGAGTTATGGAAGTGGCGGCACAACGGTTACCACTACCGACGCCGAACGTGCAGATGGCAATCTTTACAACACTTACGTACATGCGGGCCTACCGGTGGGTCCGATCGGTGCTCCGGGGGAAACCGCCATTGACGCGGCTTTGCACCCCGCCGATGGTAGCTGGCTCTATTTTTGTGCCATCAACCTAAAAACCGGTGAAACTGTTTTCAGCACTACCTTGGCTGAACATGGTCGGGCCGTGAAGAAATGGCAGCAGTGGATGCGAGAAAACCCGGGCTGGAATGGCTAATACTCATCTTGCTGTTCTGGGTTCTCCGATTGAGCACTCCAAGTCGCCCCTGATTCATGCCGCTGCCTACGACGCCCTTGGTCTTGATTGGGATTACGGTCGTTATCGCATTGAATCCAACGAATTGGAGTCGTTTCTAAATCTCCGCGATCCGTCGTGGCGCGGGCTGAGCCTAACTATGCCGCTTAAGGAAGTTGGCTTCAAACTTTCAACCCCTTCGTGTCCGGTTGCTAGCGCCACTGGGATCGTGAATACTCTGCTTCACACAGAAGAAGGTTGGGAAGGCTACAACACCGATTCGTTCGGAATCATAAAGGCTGTAACCGAGCACAGTGATACCGCCTATGACTCGATCTCAATTCTTGGTTCAGGAGCTACCGCAATAACTGCGATGTTGGCGGCGAAAGAAATCAGTCCTGAGGCGGAAGTTCACCTATTCGCTAGGCGCGAAGTGACGATTGATGGGATCACCGCCAAGCCCCTAGTAGATTTCTATTCTTCGAATGCGCCTGGGCTCACAATCTCGACGCTTCCCGGAAGCGTGGCTCACCCGACTTTTGAAGTTTCGGAAGAGTCGGTTCTATTTGACGTTGCCTACAACCCTTGGCCATCAAAGTTGGCGAGCAACTTTACAGTCAAGAATCGAATCAGTGGCATCGAAATGCTTCTCTGGCAAGCGTTGGTGCAGATCAGAATCTTTGTTTCGGGTGATGGCACAGTGCTTCTCCCAAACGAACCAGAAGTTTTTGTGAGGATGCGAGAAGCGGTCAAAGCCTAATCCTTTGTAACTGTGAGAGAATTGAACGCATGTTACGTTGGCTTACCGCAGGTGAATCGCATGGTCCTGAGCTCATTGCCGTTTTGGAAGGGCTTCCTGCCGGCGTACCGGTAACCACCTCGGACATTCAGGACGCTCTAGCGCGTCGACGACTCGGTTATGGCCGAGGCGCACGTATGAAGTTCGAAAAAGACGAGGTAACCCTATCGGGCGGAATTAGGCACGGCCTATCGATGGGCGGCCCTGTTGCCATCAGTATCGCAAATACCGAGTGGCCTAAGTGGCAAGACGTAATGTCTGGTGATCCCGTTGAAGCAGAGAAGCTTGTAGGTGCTCGTGCCGAAGCGCTTACTCGTCCTCGACCAGGACACGCTGACTTTACCGGAATGCAGAAATACGGATTCCTAGACGCTCGTCCGGTTTTAGAACGCGCATCGGCCCGTGAAACAGCCGCTCGAGTGGCGCTAGGTGAAGTTGCTGAACGATTCTTAGCTCAGCTCGGAATCAATCTGGTTACCCACACCGTTGCGATTGGTTCGGTTGACGGCGGCCGCGATGTAAAGCGTCCAAGCTTCGCGGACCTTGAAAAACTCGATGCCGACGAGGTTCGTTGTTTTGACCCTGAACTTTCCCAGAGGCTTGTTTCCGAAATTGAGGCAGCTCACAAAGATGGTGACACTTTAGGTGGAATTGTCGAAACTCTGGTCTATGGTCTCCCTCCGGGTCTTGGCTCTTACGTTCACTGGGATCGCCGTTTGGATTCGCAGATTGCGGCTGCCGTAATGGGTGTTCAGGCCATCAAGGGTGTTGAAATTGGCGACGGTTTCGAAACCGCTAAGCGCAGAGGTTCTCAGGCGCACGACGAGCTCGAACGAGACGCGGCCGGCGTTACTCACCGACTGACTGATCGTGCTGGTGGTCTTGAGGGTGGAATGACCAACGGTGAGGTTCTCGTAGTTCGCGCTGCCATGAAGCCAATTTCCACCGTGCCTCGAGCTCTTGCCACTATCGATGTCACCACAGGCGAGGCCGCTAAAGCTCATCACCAGAGAAGCGACGTCTGTGCAGTGCCAGCGGCCGGAGTTGTTACCCAGGCCATGATTGCCTTGGTTGTAGCGAACGCAGTGCTAGAGAAGTTCGGTGGAGACTCAGTTGCAGAAACCAAGCGCAACCTGGACGGCTACCTCGCAAACATCCCAGAGGTACTCACCTCTGAAATTGTTCGCGATGCATAAAACTGGCGCAGTGGTTCTCGTCGGTCCGATGGGTGTTGGAAAAACCACAATCGGTAAGAAGCTAGCTAAGAAGCTACAGGTTCCATTTATCGATACCGATGTTCTAGTAACCAAACGCCACGGTGAGATTCCTAAGCTTTTCGCTGAGGTTGGCGAGGCCAAGTTTCGAGAATATGAAGAGTCTTGCGTTCTTGAAGCAATCGCTGCTCCAGCGGTTGTTGCTACTGGTGGGGGAGCGATTCTTAGTGATCACACACGCGCAGCGCTTTCGGAGACCAAGGTTGTTTACCTAAGTACTGATGGCAAACACATGGCTTCGCGCCTGGCTGGTGGGAATCGCCCACTTTTAAAAGATGGTCTTGCTGACTGGCGCAGAATCTACGAATCTCGACGCCACCTCTACGAACAAGTGGCTGACCTAACGGTGGATACCTCGGGTGTTCCGCTGAAAGTATTAGTCGAAGACATTGCGACCAGATTGGAATCAATTGACTGACATCACTCGAATTACAGTTGCCGGCCAAGACAGCTATGACATCTTGGTTGGCCGTGGGCTTCTCGGAGAGATTCGCCCGCTCTTTGCATCCACGGTGCAGAAAGTTCTACTGGTACATCCACTTGCCCTGCAAACCAGTGCCGACGTCCTTGCCGAGGAACTTCGTAAGGGTGGCCTCGAGGTCATCCAAGCCGGAGTTTCCGATGGTGAGGATGCAAAGCGAGTAGAAGTAGCTGCCTGGTGCTGGGGCATCTTGGGTAAGAGTGACTTCACTAGAAGTGACGCGATCATCGGCTTTGGCGGAGGTAGCACCACCGACCTTGCCGGTTTTGTTGCTGCAACGTGGCTTCGTGGTGTGTCCTATGTATCAATTCCAACGACCCTGTTGGGAATGGTCGATGCCGCGGTTGGGGGTAAGACTGGAATCAACACCGCCGAAGGTAAGAATCTTGTGGGTGCTTTTTATGCACCCAAGGCAGTTGTTTGTGATCTCGACACTTTGGAAACCCTACCGAAAATCGAGATTACTTCGGGCTTTGGTGAAATCGTCAAGTACGGTTTTATCTCGGACGAGCGAATTCTGGAGATTATTGAGACTGACCAAGAACGTGCGACCGATATTTCTACTCCAGAATTCCGCGAAATAGTCGAACGATCTATCGCCATAAAGGCACGCGTGGTCGCCTCCGATTTCAAAGAGGCAGGGGAGCGCGAGATTCTCAACTACGGTCACACGCTGGGCCATGCAATCGAGCTTGTAGAGCGCTTCCAATGGCGCCACGGTGCTGCGATCTCCGTTGGCATGATGTTTGTAGCTCAGCTTGGGCTGTCGCTCGGTCACACTCCGGTTGAACTTCTAGAGCGGCAGGAACGAATTCTAAAGTCGCTAGGATTGCCAACCACCTACCGCGGTGGCCGCTTCCAGCAATTGTTGGAGGCGATGCGTCGCGACAAGAAATCTAGAGCTGGCGCGCTTCGATTTATCGCACTCGACGGAATTGGTCGTCCGCGCGTGATTACTTCGCCGAGCGATGAATTGCTGTCGGCTGCCTATGGTGAAATCACCACACCGAACCGATAACCTTTACTAATGAGCAAAGTCCTAGTTCTAAACGGCCCTAATCTCGGAAGATTGGGTTCACGCGAACCCGAAATTTACGGTTCGCTCAACTTTGCCGAACTCAAGGCACAGGTACTCGAAGTTGCCGAGCAGCTGGGTCTGTCAGTAGAAGTGCGACAGAGCGACTCGGAGACAGAGCTAATTCACTGGCTTCACGAAGCCGTCGACACCGGCGCCCATGTTGTCATCAACCCGGCAGCATTCACACACTATTCGTACTCTCTACGCGACGCTTCGGCGCTGGTAACTAAAGCCGGTCTGAAGCTTATTGAAGTCCACATTTCTAACCCGCACGCACGCGAGTCGTTCAGGCACAACTCAGTGATCAGCGGAGTCGCAACCGGCGTGATTGCAGGTCTCGGCATCAAGGGATATCTCCTTGCACTTGGAGCGATTGTCTAGGCACTTCGGGTAAACTTATTCCAACAATCCCACCAATTAGCGAGGCATTTTCGTGGCAACTACTAACGACCTAAAGAACGGTATGGTTCTAAACATCGACGGACAGCTTTGGACCGTTGTTGAATTCCAACACGTAAAGCCTGGCAAGGGCCCAGCTTTCGTTCGCACCAAGCTCAAGAGCGTCATGTCGGGCAAGGTTGTAGACAAGACTTTCAACGCCGGAACCAAGGTAGAGACCGCAAACGTCGACAAGCGCGACATGGAGTACCTATACAACGACGGTTCGTCGTTCATTTTCATGGACAAGACCAACTACGAGCAGGTAGAACTCAACCCTGAGGTCGTTGGCGACGCTGCTGGTTACCTTCTGGAGAACCAAGCAGCCACCGTGGCACTTCACGAAGGAAACCCAATCTATGTGGAGCTCCCATCTTCGGTTGTTCTAACCATCACTTACACTGAGCCAGGTCTGCAGGGCGATCGTTCCACTGGAGGAACCAAGCCTGCAACCCTAGAAACCGGCCTTGAGATTCAGGTTCCACTGTTCGTTGAGAACAACACCCGCGTCAAGGTAGACACTCGCACCGGCGAGTACCTCGGCCGCGAACGCGACTAAGTGAGCGCACGCACAAAGGCACGCAAAAGGGCGGTCGACGCCATCTTTGCCGCCGACTTGAGAAAAGTATCTCCGGAGGAGCTTCTTGAGCTCACCCGCGTACAGGTTTCCGATCGTCAGAACCAGGACGAAATCTTCGGCTACGCCAGCGAAATCGTTCGCGGAATCATTGAGAACCACGAGGAAGTCGATGAGCTTCTAGAGACCTATGCCGAGGGCTGGTCGATCGAGCGTATGCCAAACGTTGATCGAGCCATACTACGCGTTGGAATCTGGGAAATTCTTTACTCAGACACTCCGGACGCGGTCGTCGTAAATGAAGCTGTCGAGCTTGCCAAAGAGTACTCCACGGAAGAATCCGGCGGTTTCATCAACGGGCTTTTGTCGCGCGTTGCTGGAACTCGTAAGGCACTATAGGTAGACTGTTACAAACATCCTTTAAAACCGTCCTGTGAGGCGGAGAAGGAGGTGGGCGTGTCTTCACGCACCGTCTTAACCAGCAGCGACATTGATCGCGCTGTGACGCGCATTTCTCATGAAATCGTCGAAGCCAATCGTGGCACTTCAAATCTCCTAATTCTCGGAATTCCCACACGTGGAGCTTGGCTTGCGGGGCGAATCTCAAACTCCATCCAGAGTAGTTACCCGGAGTTTGATGCTGCTGCCAACTGCGGACGTCTTGATGTCACACTTTTCCGTGACGATCTAGCGACTAATCCAGGTAAGGAAATAACCGAGACAGTTATTCCATCCTCCGGTGTTGATGGCAAGACAGTTGTTCTGGTTGATGATGTTCTGTTCAGTGGCAGAACTGTCCGTGCGGCGCTTGACGCTCTAAACGAATTCGGTCGTCCGAGTGCCGTGCGCCTAGCGGTCCTTGTAGATCGCGGTCACCGTGAACTACCGATTCGCGCAGATTACGTTGGCAAAAATCTTCCAACTTCTCTTGATGAACGTATTCAGGTACGACTCAATGAGACCGATACCGAGAATGCTGTGGTGATCGAGGGATGAAACTAAAACACCTTATTTCTGCAAACGATCTATCGCACGAGGACGCTATTCAGCTTCTCGATACGGCCAAAGAAATGGCATCGGTTAGCGAACGCGATGTTAAGAAGCTGCCTGCCCTTCGCGGAAAGACAGTGGTGAACCTTTTCTACGAGGACTCAACTCGTACCCGTGTTTCTTTTGAGGTCGCCGAGAAGCGCCTTTCCGCCGATGTTGTAAATGTGTCTGCTAAGGGATCGAGCGTTTCTAAGGGTGAAAGCCTCAAGGACACCGTTCAAACCTTGGCTGCGATTTCCGCAGACATAATCGTGATGCGCCATGGTGCCTCGGGAGCTACCCACACTCTTGCAAATAGTGATTGGTTCTCTGGCTCGGTCATTAACGCCGGTGACGGGACTCACGAGCACCCAACTCAGGCGCTGCTCGACGCGTATACGCTTCGTGACCGACTCTTCGGCGGGCCAGCGGGTGCTGACCTCTCCGGTGTGAATGTAGCCATCATTGGCGATATCGCTCACTCTCGTGTGGCGAGAAGTAATCTCATCCTTCTCAAAACCCTCGGTGCCAAGGTTCATCTGATTGCGCCGCCAACCCTGCTTCCTAAGGCACTTGCAGCATCGGCCGTAAGTGTTTACCACGATTTCGATTCGGCGATCGAGGATCAAGCTTTCGACGCGGTGATGATGTTGCGCATCCAGAGTGAGCGCATGAATGCCGCGTTCTTCCCAAGTGAGGCCGAGTACTCACGAATTTGGGGACTGAACCGAGATCGATACGAACGCATGAGTCCTGACACTTTGATAATGCATCCAGGACCTATGAACCGGGGTCTAGAAATCGACAGCTTCTGTGCCGACCACAAGAATTCAACCGTTTTGGATCAGGTGCGTAATGGTGTGAGCGCAAGAATGGCTGTCCTTTATCACCTAGCCGGAACCGAGAGGAACGCCTAATGAGTTTCACCTTTACCAACGTCACGCTGCCAGATGGACGCAAACTAAACGTGGCCATCGATGGAAATCGAATCACCTCGGTAGGTCACGAGCAGCACGGAGAGATTCTCGACTGCGAAGGCCTGATTCTCCTTCCTGGTTTCGTTGACTTGCACACGCACCTTCGTCAACCTGGTTTCGAACAAAGCGAAACCGTTCTAACCGGTTCGATGGCTGCAGCACTCGGCGGATATACCTCCGTGCACCCTATGGCTAACACCATGCCGGTTGCTGATAACGCCGGTGTCGTCGAACAGGTTCAGCGTTTAGGTGAAGAGGCTGGTCTGGTAGAAGTTCAGCCGATTGGCGCAGTGACCGTAGGTCTCGAGGGCGAAAAGCTCGCCGAGCTTGGAAGCATGAATGCTTCTAAGGCTAAGGTCACAATCTTCAGCGATGACGGAAAGTGTGTGAGCGATGCTCTCGTTATGAGACGTGCCCTCGCCTATGTGAAGACCTTCGACGGCGTTATCGCCCAGCATGCACAGGAGCCGAGACTCACCCAAAACGCACAAATGAATGAGGGTAAGGTCTCCGCGGAACTCGGTCTTGCCGGTTGGCCTGCAGTGGCCGAGGAGTCGATCATTGCCAGAGACATCATGTTGGCTG
>JBDKLA010000063.1:0-3069 GCA_039795835.1 Actinomycetota bacterium
TTCATGATCGAGGCGCTCACCTACCGAATTGGTGCTCACACTTCATCGGACGACCCAACCAAATACCGCTCAGATGAAGAGGTTGCTTACTGGACTGCCCGAGACCCACTAAAGCGTTTCGAAATCTTCCTGCGCCGCCAGGGCATTGGCGAAGACTTCTTCGAAGAGGTTGCCGAGGCCGGTGAGAAACTGGCCTCAGAAATTCGTGAGGCAACTTTCGCACTCAAGACTCCAGAAATGGACGAGATGTTCAAGCACGTTTACTCGGAGCCTCACCCACTAATCGACGAACAGCTCGACTGGCTGAAGCGTTACGAAGCTTCGTTCGGTGGTGAAAACTAATGACAAATTTCGTTGATATGGCTATCGCCAAGGCGATCAATGCAGGCCTTCGCAAGGCCATGAGCGAAGACAGCAAGGTTTTGGTTTTCGGCGAAGACGTAGCTCAACTCGGCGGAGTGTTCCGTGTTACCGAAGGTCTTCACGCCGAGTTCGGCGAGAGCCGAATCTTCAACTCTCCAATCGCGGAGTCTGGAATCGTTGGTACTGCAATCGGTCTGGCCATGCGCGGTTACCGTTCGGTTGCCGAGATTCAGTTCGACGGCTTCATCTTCCCGGCCTTCGACCAGATCACCACTCAGCTTGCCAAGATGCAGAACCGTTCCGAAGGCTTCCACAAGATGCCCGTTGTTATCCGCGTTCCTTTCGGCGGCGGCATCGGTGCTGTTGAACACCACTCGGAAAGCCCAGAGGCTTACTTCGCTCACACCGCCGGTCTTCGCGTGGTCACTCCGAGCAACCCGAACGATGCCTACTGGATGATCCAGCAGGCCATTCGCTCAAACGACCCGGTCATGTTCTTCGAACCTAAGCGACGCTACTGGCAGAAGGGTCCAGTGAACTTGGACACCCCTCCGCAGGATCTTTTCTCGGCTCGAGTTATTCGAGAAGGTCACGACCTAACCATCGTTTCTTACGGCCCAATGGTTCACACCTCGCTTCAGGCGGCTGAAGTTGCAGCCAGCGAAGGCGTCAGCATCGAAGTTATCGACCTTCGCTCGCTATCGCCGATTGACTTCCCAACCATCATCGAATCGGTGAAGAAGACCGGTCGCCTGATCACGGTTGCCGAAGCGCCAAACTCGTTCTCGGTTGCTAGCGAAATTTCTGCACGCATCACCGAAGAGTGCTTCTACCACCTGCAAGCTCCAGTGCTTCGCGTTGGTGGCTTTGACATTCCTTACCCAGCGGCGAAGCTTGAAGAGATTTATCTTCCAGACGCCGACCGCATTCTTGAAGCAGTCGACAGATCGAGAGCCTACTAATGAGCAAGATCGCGTATTTCAATTTGCCCGACGTCGGCGAAGGTCTAACCGAAGCGGAAATCGTTTCTTGGAAGGTAAAGCCTGGCGACACCGTCAAGGTGAACCAGGTCATTGTGGAAATCGAAACCGCCAAGTCTTTGGTTGAACTTCCTTGCCCTTTCGAGGGAGTCATTTCTGAGCTCATGGCCAACGAAGGCGACACCGTTGAAGTGGGCAAGCCACTGATCTCGGCAACCGTCGCCGATGGAGCTGTTGGAGCAACCGTTTCCGAGGCAGCCACCGCTGCCAGTGTTCACGAAGCCGTTGCAGAAGTTGCCGCCACAGCGGCCGCTGCCGAAGAGCGCACCCCGAACCTTGTTGGTTACGGAACCGCCGACCCGAACGGCCCGATTCGTCGCAAGCGCGCCGGCGCCGTTCCAACCAACACCTCGGCAATCACCGCCATCCCAGCCGCAGCAGTTCCAGCACCAGCAGGACACCTTGCAGTGCCAACTCACCCAGACACTCAGGTTCTGGCCAAGCCTCCAATTCGCAAGCTTGCCGCCGACCTAGGCGTCGACCTAGGCAAGGTCACACCAACTGGACTTAACGGCGACATCACTCGCGAAGATGTTCTCGGCTCTGCTCAGCAGGCTAGCGTTTTCCGCAACCTCAGCACCCCGGCTGCTCCTAGCGAACGCGAAGAGCGCATTCCGGTTAAAGGCGTTCGCAAAGCGATCGCTAACGCGATGGTTAGCTCCGCCTTCACGGCTCCGCACGTAAGCATCTTCGTAGACGTCGATGCCACTCGAACCATGGAATACGTGAAGCGCCTCAAGGCCTCCACCGATTTCGCCGGCACCAAGGTAACACCACTGCTAATCATGGCTAAGGCCATGATGTGGGCTGTCCGCCGCAACCCAATGGTCAACGCAACTTTCACCGCAGAAGAGATCATCGTTCACAACTTCGTGAACTTCGGTATCGCAGCGGCCACCCCTCGCGGACTAATTGTCCCGAACATCAAAGACGCCGACAAGATGTCGATGCTCGAGCTCGCTCAGGCAATTGAACAACTTGCAGCAACCGCTCGTGAAGGCAAGACCACTCCTGCCGACATGAAGGACGGAACCATCACCATCACCAACATCGGTGTCTTCGGCGTTGACACCGGTACTCCGATCTTGAACCCTGGCGAAGTTGCCATCGTTGCTCTCGGCTCGATTCGCCCTAAGCCTTGGGTGGTCAACAATGAGATCCAGGTTCGCCAGGTAACCACCATCGGCGCCACCTTCGACCACCGAGTCGTCGACGGCGACGTTGCCTCTCGCTTCGTCCAGGACGTTGCCTCATTAATCGAAGAGCCAGCTTTATTGTTGGATTAGTTGAACCTTCAATCCAAAAACACAGGGGGAAATAAATGAAGATCTATAAAAACGTGCCGGCCGTTGTAGCCTTGGCGCTGTCACTTCTATCGGCAATCGGCTTAGCCGCCATTTTGACCTTGTTCGGCCAACTCTTCGAGTGGGCAAATTCGAGCAACAACCCTTCTGGTCTTTCCACTTGGCTAATTATCGTTTGGGCAATTTCGGCGCCACTTCTAGCGATCTTTGCGGCCGTGAGTCCCGCTTTGAAAGTCAAAGCAAATGTAACTTTCTTGCTCGCGGGACTGGTCTTGGTAATTGTCCTAGTGCTCGACCCGCTTTCGAATGTCCTTTGGAGCCTGCAGGCCAAGCAGCCAATCGACCTCGGCATTCTTGGTCAG
>JBDKLA010000064.1:0-2885 GCA_039795835.1 Actinomycetota bacterium
TCGGCGAGCAGTTCTGGAACTGGGCGTTCGATGCCGTTGGCATCGGTGGCTCGGCCTTCACCCATTAGTACCAGGGCGCAGTGGGCCAGCGGAGCCAGGTCTCCCGAGCAGCCGAGTGAGCCGTACTCGTGCACGACCGGGGTGATGCCTGCGTTGAGGAGGGCGGCCATGGTTTCGGCAACCACCGGGCGCACGCCGGTTCGTCCTGAGCAAAGAGTCTTTAGACGGTTCAGCATGAGCGCTCGAACCACCTCGGTCTCAACCGTGGGACCCATGCCAGCAGCGTGAGAGCGAATCAGCGACTTCTGAAGTTGAACGCGATCCGCGGGAGCGATGTGACGGTTGGCTAGTGCACCGAAACCGGTGGAGATTCCGTACACCGGGGTGTCTCCCTTGGCGAGCGACTCGATGTGAGCGCGGGTCTTAGCCATCGCGTCCAAGGCGTCCTGGCCAATCTCAACCTTGGCACCGCCTCTGGCTACTGCCACCAAATCAAGGCGGGTAATTCCGGAGGTGTGAATGGTTACTGTGCTCATGGTTTTCCTTTATTTGAAATCTTCGGAAGTGTAGGTTCGGTTGATTAGGTTCACACCCGGCCGGTAGGCGAGGTGAAGTGCGCTGGGTGCGTTTAGGTCGAGTAGGTCTGCGCGCATACCAACCTTGATTGCGCCAACATCACTACGACGAAGTGCCTTCGCACCTCCAGCGGTTGCCGACCAGATTGCCTGTTCCACGGTGAAGTGCATGTCGCGAACTGCAACCGCGATGCAGAACGGCATGGAAGTGGTGTAGCTGGAGCCGGGGTTGCAGTCGGTGGCGAGGGCAACCGTTACTCCGCCATCCCAAAGTTTGCGGGCGTCTGGGTAGGTAGCTCTGGTCGAAAACTCAGCTCCAGGTAGCAGGTTGGCCACGGTGTTTGAGCCCGCGAGCGCGTCGATGTCTTCTTGGTTGAAGTGGGTGCAGTGGTCGGCCGATGCGCAGTCGAGTTCAACCGCAAGCTGAATGCCACCGCCCTGCTGCAGCTGGTTTGCGTGAATTCGAGGCTGTAACCCACGTGCCTTGCCAGCCAACAGAATCTCTCGAGCCTGCTCAACCGTGAATGCACCTCGATCGCAAAAGACGTCGATCCACTTGGCGCTATCCGCCACCTCGTTCAGCATCTCGCCGGTGACCAGCGCTACGTAGTCGTCGCTGCGTCCTTCGAATTCTGCTGGAACCACGTGGGCGCCGAGGTAGGTGGTTTCCGAAGTGTGTTTCGCGGCAAGTCGCAGCGAGCGAGCTTCGTCCTCTACCGAAAGTCCGTATCCGCTTTTCGTCTCGAAAGTTGTAATTCCACTGGCGCGAAGTTCAGCGCTCAGGCGCATCAGATTGGCCTCCAGCTCGGCATCGGTTGCAGCGCGGGTTGCGGCTACCGTGGTGCGAATGCCTCCGGCAGCGTAAGCCGAGCCGGCCATCCTTGCCGAAAACTCAGACGCACGGTCGCCCGCGAACATGAGGTGCGCGTGGGAGTCAACAAACCCTGGCAGAACCGTGCGACCTTCAACGTCAATCGATTCATCTGTTTCTGGAACGGCTGCCGAAGAGCCGATCCAGGCAACCTGACCGTCCTCGATAACTACCGCGGCATCGCGCAGTTCGCCGAGTAGACCTAACTCAAGACTCTCGTCGTTGGTTACGAGAGACCCAATGTTAGTTACAGCGACACTGCGCACGTATTGACCCTACTCGGTGTCGAGCATTGGCACGTGAACGTGGCGTTCGCGAGCTACGTCCTTGGCGATGTCGTAGCCGGCATCAACGTGGCGGATTACACCCATGCCAGGGTCGTTGGTGAGCACGCGACGAATCTTCTCGCCGGCGAGCGCGGTTCCGTCGGCCACGGTTACCTGACCGGCGTGGATCGAACGACCCATACCAACGCCACCACCGTGGTGAAGCGAAACCCACGACGCACCGGAGGCAACATTCAGCATGGCGTTCAGGATTGGCCAGTCGGCGATTGCGTCTGAGCCATCTAGCATCGCTTCGGTCTCGCGGTAAGGCGAAGCCACCGAACCGCAGTCGAGGTGGTCGCGGCCAATCACGATCGGCGCGCTAACTTCACCCTTGGCAACGAGGTGGTTGAAAACCTCTCCAGCCTTATCGCGTTCGCCATAGCCCAACCAGCAAATACGAGCAGGCAGACCTTGGAACTCAATGCGCTCCTGAGCCATCTTCATCCAGCGCTGCAGGTGAACGTTCTCTGGGAAGAGTTCCATCACGGCCTGGTCGGTGCGGTAGATGTCCTTCTTGTCGCCGCTGAGTGCAACCCAACGGAACGGACCCTTTCCTTCACAGAACAGAGGGCGAATGTAGGCAGGCACGAATCCAGGGAACTTGAAGGCGTCGCTGAAACCACCCTTGCGAGCTTCGTCGCGAATCGAGTTTCCGTAGTCGAACACCTCGCAACCCTTGGCCATGAAGCCAACCATTGCGGCAACCTGCTTGGCCATCGACTCTTCTGAGCGACGGGTGAATTCGGCTGGGTTGCTCTCTGCGTAAGCGCGAGCGTCCTTCAGTTCAACCCCTTCTGGGATGTAGTACAGAGGGTCGTGAGCGGAGGTCTGGTCGGTCACGATGTCGATTGGCACGTCGCGGCGAAGTAACTCGTCGAAGACGGTCGCAGCGTTTCCAACAACACCGATCGAGATCGCCTTCTTTGCGTTCTTGGCAGCAACCGCGCGCTCGATGGCGTCGTCGAGGTTGTCGGCGATTTCGTCGAGGTAGCGAGTTTCAACGCGCTTACGCAAACGGCTCTCATCGATGTCCACGATGAGGCAGGTTCCCTCGTTCATGGTTACGGCTAGAGGCTGAGCTCCACCCATTCCACCGCAACCACCGGTAAG
>JBDKLA010000065.1:0-6041 GCA_039795835.1 Actinomycetota bacterium
CTGCCTGCGGCAGGTGACCTTCAGCCTTTAACTCGGCGATGGTTTTACCGACCATCACCAGCGAAGCCGCCTTGGCTAGGGTAATGCCGAGTGCCTTAGATACGAATGGCACGGTACGAGATGCACGAGGGTTCGCCTCTAGGACGTAGAGAACGTCGTTGGCGATTGCAAATTGAACGTTGATTAGTCCGCGTACGCCAATACCCTTCGCAATTAGCTCGGTTCCCTTACGCACGCGCTCAATTTGAGCTGCCGAAAGGGTAATCGGAGGAAGAGTACAGGATGAGTCGCCAGAGTGAATTCCGGCCTCTTCAATGTGTTCCATGACACCACCGACGTATAGTTCCTGACCGTCGTATAGCGCGTCGATGTCGATTTCAATGGCGTCATCCAGGAAGCGGTCAACCAGGAGCGGATAGCCCGGACCGATCAGCCCGTACTCAGCGATTCTGTCGAAGTAGTCAACTAGCGAGTGCTGGTCGTAAACAATTTCCATTCCACGGCCACCCAACACAAAGGACGGGCGAACTAACACGGGATAGCCGATTCGACCAGCAATCTCGGTAGCCTCGGCAAGGTTGATTGCAACACCGTTAGCCGGTGAAAGCAACCCTGCGTTGTCAAGGATTTGGCTAAACAAACCGCGCTCTTCGGCAAGGTCGATGGCCTCTGGAGTGGTTCCGAGAATCGGGATCCCGGCTTCCTTCAGACCCTTGGCAAGGCCAAGAGCGGTCTGACCACCCAGCTGAACCACAACACCAACTAGTTCGCCACTTTGGCTTTCCGCGTGAATTACTTCGAGAACGTCTTCGAGTGTCAGAGGCTCGAAGTACAAGCGATCTGATGTGTCGTAGTCGGTTGAAACTGTTTCAGGGTTGCAGTTAATCATGATGGTCTCGAAACCTGCGTCGGATAGAGCGAACGAGGCGTGGACACACGAATAGTCGAATTCCACACCCTGACCGATGCGGTTAGGACCAGAACCTAGAATTACCACCTTGCGACGATCTGAAGGGATTACTTCGGTTTCCTGCTCGTAGGTCGAGTAGTGATATGGAGTTAGGGCTGGGAACTCTCCCGCACAGGTGTCAACTGTCTTGAATACCGGGCGAAGGTTGAGTGCGTGGCGAATTGCACGAACCTCCGATTCTGTAAGGTTTCGAAGCTGCGCCAATTGTGCGTCGGAGAATCCGTGCTCCTTGGCTTCCTGGATTACCTCGGCGGTTAGTTCCGGAGCCTTTGCTACAAACTCGGCAACTTCGTTGATGAGGACGATCTGGTCGATGAACCATGGATCAATCTTGGTTGAATCGAAAACCTGAGACGGCGTGGCACCTAGTCGAAGCGCTTGTTGAACGGCAACGATTCTTCCATCGGTAGGCACCTTGATGACCTCAAGAAGCTCTGCAACCGACCGTGACTCTTCCGCCCAGTGGAAAGACGAACCCTTCTTCTCAAGGGAGCGCAGAGCCTTCTGAAGCGCCTGGCTGTAGTTGCGTCCGATAGCCATCGCCTCGCCAACCGACTTCATGGTGGTGGTTAGCGTTGCATCTGCGGCAGGGAACTTCTCGAATGCGAATCGCGGAACCTTGACCACGATGTAGTCGAGGGTTGGCTCGAAGCTAGCAGGAGTGACGCGAGTGATGTCGTTTGGGATGTCGTCCAGGGTGTAGCCAACTGCCAACTTTGCAGCGATTTTGGCAATCGGGAAGCCGGTAGCTTTTGAGGCCAGAGCCGAGGAACGAGAAACACGAGGGTTCATCTCAATAACAATGACTCGACCGGTCTGTGGGTCTACTGCGAACTGAATGTTGCAGCCACCGGTGTCAACACCAACGTCACGAATGATTCGGATACCGATGTCACGAAGGTTCTGGAACTCGCGGTCGGTAAGAGTCAATGCAGGTGCAACGGTGATTGAGTCACCCGTGTGGACACCGACCGGGTCAACGTTTTCAATCGAACAAACGACCACCGTGTTGTCGGCGGTGTCTCGCATGAGCTCGAGTTCGTACTCTTTCCAACCGAGAATTGACTCTTCGAGAAGGACCTCGGTAGTCGGGCTTGCTTGAAGCCCTGCACCGGCAATGCGTCTGAGATCTTCCTCGTTGTAAGCAAAACCAGAACCCAATCCACCCATGGTAAATGATGGTCGGACGACCATCGGATAGCCGAGAACTGGAACCGCAGCCAAGACCTCATCCATCGTGTGGGCGATGACCGATCTAGCGACATCGGCGCCGGCGTCTAGAACCAACTGCTTGAAGATCTGACGATCTTCACCCTTCTTGATGGCGTCGACCTTTGCACCGATTAGTTCAACGTTGTACTTGTCCAAGATGCCTAGCTCGTGAAGTGACATGGCAGCATTCAGCGCAGTCTGACCGCCGAGGGTTGGGAGAATGGCGTCTGGCTTCTCCTTGATGATGATGCTCTCGATTATCTCTGGAGTGATTGGCTCAACATAGGTAGCATCAGCGAAATCTGGGTCGGTCATGATCGTGGCCGGGTTTGAATTCACCAGGATCACACGGATGCCCTCTTCGCGAAGCACGCGGCAGGCTTGAGTTCCCGAGTAGTCGAACTCACAGGCTTGACCAATGACAATCGGGCCCGAGCCAATTACCAGGACGGAATTAATGTCTTTGCGCTTTGGCATTAGTTGGCCTTTCGGTTGTTGCTAATCAGCTCAATCAGTCGATCGAATAGGTAGTTTGAGTCGTGCGGGCCGGCCGCTGCTTCCGGGTGATACTGCACCGAGTAAGCAGGAATGTCGACACATTCGAGGCCTTCGACCACATCATCGTTCAGCGAAACGTGACTTACGCGCACGCGACCGAAACCTGCTGGCGAGTCCACTTCGGGCCCTCCATCGACCTTTACTGCGAATCCATGGTTGTGAGCGGTTACCTCAACCTTGCCGGTTCGCCTGTCTAGAACCGGCTGGTTAATCCCACGGTGGCCGAAAGCAAGCTTGTAAGTCTCGAACCCTAGGGCGCGACCGAGCAACTGGTTTCCGAAACAGATACCAAAGAATGGGGTCTTGGTCTTGAGGATCTCCCGAAGGGTCTCAACCTGGGATGCCGCGGTTTCAGGGTCACCAGGCCCGTTCGAATAGAAGACTGCGTCAGGATTTGTTTCCAAAAGCGTCTTCGCGTCGCTGGTGGCAGGATAGACGTGAACTTCTAGACCACGAGCCGTCATGTTTTCGATGGTCGATGCCTTGATACCTAGATCCAGAATCGAAACTTTTCCGAACAGAGTTCCTTCGGCTGGAACGACGTACTTTTCCGGAGTTGAAACTACGTCGCTAAGCGAAAGTCCCTGCATCTTTTTTGCAGATTGAACCTCTGCAACTAGTTCGTCGATGCTAGTTTCAGCCGCAATACCGGAGAACACTCCACCTCGCATGACTCCTCGATCGCGCAGGTGTCGAGTTAGTGCGCGAGTGTCCAAACCGCGAATTCCAACGACGCCATACTTCACAAGTTCGTTGTCGAGTGAGTCTTCGCTGCGGAAATTTGAAACGATGCGGGAGGCGTCGCGAACAACATAGCCAGCAACCCACACCTTGGACGACTCCTCATCGCGGGCGTTCACACCGGTGTTACCAATGTGCGGAGCAGTCTGAACCACAATCTGCCCGGCGTAACTCGGATCTGTCAGAGTTTCTTGGTAGCCAGTCATTCCGGTACAGAAAACGACCTCACCGAGAGTCTTTCCCTCTTTACCGTAGGAGTGACCCGCGAAAACTTTTCCGTCTTCTAGAACGAGAATCGCTTTACTCAATTTATGCCTTTCCTGCCAGAACGCCATCGCGAACTGTAAATTTTCCGTTGAAGATTGTGTGGGTTACCCGTCCAGGTAATTCCATGCCGACGTAGGGCTGATTGTTGCTCTTGCTAGCTCCACCATCGGAAATGGTGCGATTAGCCTTTGGGTCTATTAGAACGAGATTGGCAACGCTTCCTGCCTCGATTGACTGTCCTTGATTTTCTAAGCCACTGATTTGTGCTGGAACCACAGAAAGCACCTGAGCCAACCGTGACCAATCCGACTTTCCGCTGTCAATAAGAACCAACTGAGCAATTGAGGCTGCGGTTTCAAGACCGAGCATTCCAAATGCGGCACTTCCCCATTCGCATGCCTTGAGTTCATCCGGGTGAGGCGCGTGATCGGTTCCAATGACATCGATGGTGCCGTCAATTAGAGCCGCGCGAAGCGCTTCAACATCGTTGGCCGTGCGAAGCGGAGGGTTTACCTTGTAGACGGGGTTGTAGGTGCGTGCGAGTTCATCTGTGAGAAGGAGGTGGTGCGGAGTTACTTCAGCCGTAACTCTGACTCCCCTGGCTTTACCGAGACGAATCTGCTCGACCGAGCCGGCGGTTGAAACGTGACAAACATGCAAGCGTGAACCGGTTAGTTCAGCCAACATGATGTCTCTGGCAATGATCGACTCCTCGGCCACTGCAGGCCAACCGGCAAGACCAAGTTCCGCGGAGACCGCACCCTCATTCATTTGTGCGTTTTGGGTGAGTCTCGGCTCCTGTGCGTGCTGGGCGATAACTCCGTCGAAGGTCTTCACATAGGCGAGGGCACGTCTCATAACGAGAGCATCGCTCACACACTTTCCGTCATCGCTAAAGATTGTGACCTTAGCTTTAGAAGCATTCATGCTTCCGAGCTCGGCGAGCTTTTCGCCCTCGAGACCTACGGTCACTGCGCCAATCGGCTGAACTTCAACCAGGCCCGCCTCTTCGCCTAAACGTTGAACCTGTTCGACGACACCGGCGTTATCGGCAACCGGCATGGTGTTAGCCATAGGGTGCACGGAGGTGTATCCGCCGAGAGCTGCAGCCATCGAACCGGTCAAAACGGTTTCGCTTTGTTCGAAACCTGGTTGACGAAGGTGCGTGTGCAAGTCAACGAAACCAGGAAGGAGAATCAGGCCTTCGCAGTCGAGAATCTCTCCGTGCTGTTCGTGACCTACCGAGGTGATTCGATTACCATCGATGGCCACGTTAAGTTTGCGTCCATCTGGCAGCGTGACGTTGTTAAGGGTGAAACTCATTAGGCGTTCCTCTCGGTTCCGGCTAGGTGATAAAGAACAGCCATTCTTGCGCTCACACCATTACGCACCTGATCCAAAACAGTTGAGTTCTTGTGGTCGGCACAGAAGCTGTCGATTTCTAGCCCACGGTTCATAGGTCCTGGATGCATGATCAGAGTGTCATCACTCATGCGTTCGTATCGATCGCGGTTCAGTCCCCAAATTCTTGAGTACTCGGCCTCACTTGGGAAGAACGCGGCATTCATGCGCTCACTCTGGATGCGCAGCATCATCACTGCATCGAAGTCTTGATCTTCGATAGCCGAATCGAAATCGTGATAAACACTGACCGCCGACGTTGCGAGTGCCTTAGGAAGTAGGGTTGGCGGCGCAATTAGATGCACCCTGGCACCGAGGGTCTTGAGAAGTATGAGATTGCTTCTCGCTACGCGAGAGTGAGCGATGTCGCCAAGGATGGCGACATTGACTCCGGAAAGGTCACCACCAGCTGTTCCGCCAAAGAGTCGGTCACGAAGCGTATATGCATCGAGCAGTGCCTGGGTTGGGTGTTCATGAGTTCCATCACCGGCGTTGATAACCGAACCGGAGAACCAATCACTATTTGCAAGAGTGTGGGCAGCTCCCGAAGCGCCATGGCGCATCACGATTATGTCTGCGGAAATCGCGGCCAAGGTTTGAACGGTGTCTTTGAGGCTTTCGCCCTTGGAAACGCTCGATCCCTTAGCCGACACATTTACAACATCGGCGGAAAGGCGTTTCTCAGCGACTTCAAAAGAAACACGGGTACGAGTTGAATCCTCGTAGAAAAGGTTCACCACTGTCTTACCGCGAAGGGCAGGCAGCTTCTTAACATCGCGTTCGCTAACCGATGCCATTTCTTTGGCCGTATCGAGAAGCTGAATAGCGTCCTCGTGCGATAGATCGTTTGCAGAAATAAGGTGTTTAGTTTCATCCCTCGATCACCACAGCA
>JBDKLA010000066.1:0-6936 GCA_039795835.1 Actinomycetota bacterium
TCGCGTGATGCGTCCTGGTGATCACGAACTGCTCAAGGTTAAAACTGATTTCCTCGGCATTAACTACTACAGCGACTCGTTCCTAAGTACCCCTGGCCCAGACGACAAGCGCGCGATGGATAACTTCGGTCCGCACCCGTTCCCTCAGCGCGTAAGCGGGCGAGTTCCGGAACCAACCACCGACATGGGCTGGCCGATTACCCCTGACGGAATCAAAAACCTGCTCCTTCGCATCAAGCGCGACTGGCCGCAGATCGAGAGTATCGCGGTGACCGAGAACGGCGCCGCCTACGACTACCCGGTTGAAAACGGTGAGGTCAACGACCACCTTCGCGTGGATTACATCGCCGCTCACCTCGAGCAGTTGTCGGAGGCCATCGAGCTTGGCGTGCCGCTCGACGCCTACTTCGCTTGGTCACTCATGGACAACTACGAGTGGGCAGAGGGCTATCGAAAGCGCTTCGGAATCGTCCACGTGGACTTCGAAACTCAGGAACGTTACCCAAAGTTAAGTGCCAAGGTCTATAAGGACATTATTTCCAGCAATGGCGCTAACATTAGGAAGATTATTGAGTCGATAAGGGTGTGATCTAAAGTGGCCGCAAAAGGGAAAAGCCGTCCAACCTACGCTGAAATTGCAAAATTAGCAGGGGTTAGCGAAGCAACGGTTTCTCGCGTTTTGAACGGCGACCCAAAGGTTGACTCTGATCGTGTTGCTGCGGTTAACAAGGCCGTGGATCAGCTTGGCTATCAAAAGAACCGTGCGGCTGCGGCACTTGCTTCCGGCCGTACCGGCCTTATTGCCGTGGTCATCGACGACGACCTCTCGGTTTTCCAAGATCCGTTCTGGGGTGCGGTCACCAACGGCATCAGCAAGGTGCTAATGGAGAACGAGATGCAGACTCTGCTGCTGGTGGCACCCCTCGACAACATCGATTCACCGGTGGCGCAATACCTGCAGCGCGGCGAGGTTGACGGCGCGATTTTCCTTCAGCTTCACAAAGACACCCTGATCAAGCGCCTGGCCAAGCAGAACCTGCCACTGGTTGTAAACGGAACTCCGCACACCAGCAACCCGTTTGCCTACGTCGATTCAGACAACGCCGGCGGTGCTTTTGCGGCGGTTAAATACCTGGTTGAGTCTGGACGCAAGAAGATTGCGAAAATCACCGGCGACCTAACCAACACCGCGGCCGAACAGCGTCTCGACGGATTCCAAGCGGCAGTCACCGACTTTGGTATCAAGATTCCCAGGACATTGATTGTGGAGGGCGACTGGTCGCGTGAGTCTGGTTACAACCACGCCAAGAAGCTGCTCTCCAAGAACTCGGACATCGATGCCATTTTCTGCTCGAATGACCTGATGGCACTCGGCGCAATCACCGCGATTCAGGAAGCCGGCAAGAGCGTGCCGGAAGACGTTGCGGTAATCGGCTTCGACGACTCTTATTTGGCTCAGAACTCGCACCCCGGACTCACCAGCGTTCGCCAGGATATTGCCGGTCTGGGAGCCGAGGCAGCCAAGATGATTTTGGCCAAATTGCGCGGCGAGGAAGTTCATTCCGAGATTCTTCCGTGCGAGCTAATCATTCGCGAAACGGCTTAGTAACGTTTTCGTGAAATCGCTTTCACGAAAACTCGTTTTCATCTATACTCAAGAAAAATGCTTGTGCGAGCATTACAAAACTAGCCATGAACTACTTGGGAGATTCCGGTGAAGAGAGCCACTCGCACACTGTTGAGCGTTGTAATCAGCGCACTACTAGCTCTGTCTGGCCTGGTCGCAGCGCCAGCAAACGCAACCGTTGAATGGGTAAGCACCCCAACCTGGCAGAACCTCCACGCCAAGATCGAAGACGGCGTTTTTGAGAGAGTTCGCCGTGAATTCGACACCTCCAGCCGACTTCAGGTCGACAGCGAAACTCAGCACAACATCGCTTGGGTTCGCACCGATCGAAACAGTGTGACCGTGCAGTACCTCGGTGGAGTAGCCAATGCTGGCCGCAAGGTGCAGTTCGTGATGAGCGGAGACGTTGCCTTCACCGACAGCATTTCCGACCCTGACAACATCGCCATCACCGACTCGAACGGTGTAGCCGAAGTTACCCTGACTCTCGGTGTCACCCCGGTTGCCGAAACCGACCTTCGCGTTGGCTTGAGCGCTGGCGATGGAGCCGCGGCTGCCGGAGTGGGCAACCTAGTGCTCGACTGGCAGGACCCCGGTTTCTTCCCAATCATCAAGCTGATCGGTTCCGGTCAGGGCTTCACCTCACAGTGTCTCTACCGTGCAGAAAACGCACAGCACCAGGTTTCCAGAGCACACGAGTGCACCAACGGCGGCTTCCAGGAATTCACCTGGGCTTGGAGTGTTTTCAAGAAAGACTGGCTACCCGAGTACTCGCAGGTTTACGTAAAGAGCTACAAGTTCGGTAGCACCCTCAACCTTGTGTACCGCGTGACCGACATCTGGGGAACCCCACAGGTTAACCGCGACGTCCACCTGATTGTTGATCAGGGTTGCCGCCTCTGCCGCTGGTACAACTACGACGCCGACAAGTCGACCGACGCCAACGGCATAGTTTCTTACTCGGTTCGCAACCGCAACACCTATAAAGAGGTATTCAACAACCGATTCGTGAACTCGGACACCAAGGCTCGTGAGGGTGGATTCATCGCATTCTCAATTCAGCCAACCACCAACGCCCTGGACGAATCGGCCGACTACATGTGGCCACAGTTGGTCACCGATGTGAACATCAAGGCCAGTGCGTCCACGGTGGTTACGGTTAGCCGAGGTGGCCAGGATGTAAATGCCCAGGGCGACTACGTGACCACCGTAAACGGCCAGTCGGTTACCAACCCACCGTTGAACCTAGACACCCTGGACGCCGGAATCAGCGACCTTGACGTGGTGACCCTAAACATCAGCTACATGAAGAACTCGCTACCGATTGCGCTGTACTCCCCAGAAATTCGTGTGGAGGCAGACAACGGCGGTCGCGCTGCAATCTTCGACATCCTGCGCCCGATTACCGGCCTAGCCAGTGCCAGTAGCTTCCAGTCACCGCTGGTCTTCGATTACACATATCCGCAGAAGATTGCGCTGATGTGTACCAAGACCGGTTTGACGACCTTCAAGATCTACACCGGAACCGCGTTCAAGACCCACACGATGTCTTGCAAGAACTCGCTCGCCGATGCCAAGAATATTGAAGCCGTTCCAGCGAACCCTGCCGTTCCAGCCACGCCAGCTCAGGCTGCCTTCAAGGTAACCGACCGTTGGGGTAACCCGGTCGCCGGAGTCTCGGTGCACTTCGCAACAAGTGGCACCGGCTCACTAACCGGCGATGTGGACGTGACTACCGGCGAAGACGGTTTGGCAACAGCGAACCTCGCTTCGACCGACACTGGGAACCAGATCGTGACTGCGAGCATCAGTGACCCTGGCCAGGTAACTCAGGCAGCCTCGGGCACCAACACGATCACCTCGACCATCGCCTGGGGTGCACCTGCGATTTCCGCAACTCCGGCACCGAAGTCGATTTCGTTCGGTCTTTTCAACCTGATTGGTCAGAAGGTGACCATCCTCGAAGGCAAGGCGAAGGCTTTCGTTACCCCAACTCTGGGTAATCAGGTTTTCGTAAAGAAGTACTCAAAGGGAAAGCACACCCTGAAGGTTTCGGCCGGAAGCCTGGTTCGTACCTTTGTGATTACCGTTCCGTAGAACTACATGCCGTGAGGCAAACCGGCAACGCGAATGAACTCGCGGGCGGCGATGACGCGCGGGTTACCGCCAGATTCGGTGTCGATGCCGGCTGCCTGGAAGGCGCGCTTCACAAGGTTTTCAACCGCGCGAACTGTGGTGCTGCGAGCTGCGGCGATTTCGCTGTTCGACATTCCGAGAGCAACCATCTGAAGCACCGCGAGCTGTGAGCGGCTGAGTTCTGCAAGTGGGTAGTCGCGTTTGTCGTCGCGGAAGTCTCGTCCGGCGCGACCGCGAAGGGCAGCGTCGATAGCCTGGCTCAGCATCTTCGGGTCGGTGATGCGATCCTTGGCGAGGTAGGCGGCGTTTTTAGGAATCTTGCGATTGTCAACGCCAACCACGCGAGGCTCAGGAATGTGGGTTAGGAAAACTAGTGCGATCTCCGGCATGTGCTTGCGAAGCACGAGGGCCAGGTCGATTCCGGTTGGGCCACTGCCGAGCTCGATGTCGAGAAGCGCTACGTCTGGGTCGAAGTCGTCGGCAATTTTTCGAGCGGCTGCTGCGCTGTCGGTGGCTTCAACGATGAACCCGTCGGCCACCAAATTGGATGCGATGAGCGAGCGAAGCAGTGCGTCGTCTTCGACGACCAAAACTTTGCGGTTGAATTGGCTCACCATTTAAGGGTAAAGCATTCAAAAAATCGCTTTCTTAAACATTCGTCAAAGCGAATGTAACGTGCTGAAAATATCGCTTAGACCAGTAAATAAGCCACTCGGGTAGACTTGTGAACCATGAAAGTCTTTCTAACTGGCGCAGATGGTTTTATCGGTTCTCACCTGGCAGAAGAGCTTGTTCGCTCGGGTCATGAGGTCACCGCACTAGCAATTTACAACTCGATCGGATCGTGGGGTTGGCTAGACACCCTGCCAGCTGAGATCAAGAACAGCATGAACGTGGTCATGGGCGACATTCGCGACCCGTACCACATGAACCAGTTGGTAGCCGGCCAGGACGCCGTGCTTCACCTCGCAGCTCTAATCGCCATCCCGTTTTCATACGTGGCACCAGACCTTTACGTGCAGACCAACATTCAGGGAACCCTGAACCTGTTGAACGCAGCTCGCAACCACAACGTTGACCGCTTCATCCACACCTCGACCAGCGAGGTTTACGGAACCGCACAGTATGTTCCGATGGACGAGGGTCACGTCCTTCAGGGTCAGTCGCCTTACTCGGCCAGCAAGATTGGCGCCGACCAAATGGTGAAGTCGTTCTACAGCTCGTTCCAGCTGCCGACTTTGACCATCCGCCCGTTCAACACCTACGGACCACGTCAGTCGGCCCGTGCGGTAATCCCGACCATCATTTCGCAGTTGGCTGCCGGTAAGAAGGAAATCAACCTCGGCGCTCTAACCCCAACCCGCGACTTCACCTACGTAACCGACACCGCGAAGGGCTTCGAGAAGGCTCTGCACGCAACCACCGGTTTTGGTGAGGTAACCAACCTCGGCGTTGGCTTCGAAGTTTCGATCGGTGAAACCTTCAACATCATCAACGACCTAATGGGTGCCGGTGCCGTCGCTACCGAAGACCCAAACCGTATTCGCCCAGCGAACTCGGAGGTTGAGCGTTTGTTCAGCGACAACACCAAGGCGAAGACCGTGCTCGGTTGGGAACCTGAGATCAAGGGTGTTGAAGGATTCCGCGACGGCCTGGCCAAGACCATCGAGTGGTTCACCGAGCCGGCCAACCTCGCCAAGTACCGTCCAGACGAGTACACCGTTTAATGTCTATCGACGTAGCCGACTTTGTAGCTCGCATCCGTTCGGTGGTGGGCGAATCGTCCACGCCGATTGGTCTTCACGAGCCTGAGGTTGGCGAACTCGAAAAGCAGTATCTGGCCGACTGCATCGACTCGACGTTCGTTTCATCGGTGGGTGCATTCATCCCGGAGTTCGAGCAGGGGATCGCCAAGTTCACCGGCGCAAAGTACGCCGTGGCTGCTTCCAACGGAACCTCGGCTCTGCACATCGCGCTCTACGTGGTTGGCGTTGAAGCCGGCGACGAAGTAATCGTTCCGAGCCTGTCATTTGTGGCAACCGCCAACGCCGTGGCTCACGCTGGAGCGGTTCCACACTTCATCGACAGCGAGCTGACAACCATGGGCATGAGCCCGGAGAAGCTTCGCGAGCGCCTCGAGCAGATGGAACGCCGCGACGGTCAGGTTTACAACCCGGTGACCGGCGCACGCATCGCTGCGATTTCCCCGATGCACACCCTGGGTCACCCGGTTCGCATCAAAGAGATCGTGGCCATCGCCGATGAATACGGAATTCCTGTCGTCGAGGACGCCGCGGAGTCGCTCGGTTCGTTCGTGGACGGCAAGCACACCGGAACCTTCGGTAAGACCGGCATGATTTCGTTCAACGGAAACAAGATCATCACCACCGGCGGAGGCGGAGTAATCCTCACCGACGACGAGGCGATTGCAAAGCGCGCCAAGCACATCACCACCACCGCGAAGCTGCCGCACAAGTGGGAGTTCGAGCACGACGAGCTCGCCTGGAACTACCGCATGACCAACCTCACTGCGGCTCTCGGAATGGCGCAGCTCACCAAGCTCGACGGCTTCCTAGATGAGAAGCGTGTAATTGCAGCTCGCTACGCTGAGGCGTTCGCCGACTTCAAGGGTGCCAAGTTTGTTTTCGAGCCGGAGGGCACTTCAAGTAACTACTGGCTCTGCGCGGTTCAGCTCGATGAGCCGTCGCTCGAGGTTCGCGACCAACTGCTGCAGGCCTGCCACGACGCCGGCATCCTGGCTCGTCCGATGTGGAACCTGCTTCACACCCAGCGCATGTACCAGGACGCACCGGCGGCCGATCTTGAAACCGCAACCGCACTACACGCGTCTCTGATCTGCCTACCGAGCACGCCGAGACTGGCCAGAAAGTAGTTCCAGTGGCACGCAAGATTGCGGTGATGACCGGTACGCGAGCAGACTTCGGACTGCTTCGTAACCTGCTCGCCGAAATCGAAGCTCACCCGGATCTCGAGCTTCAGCTGATTGGCACCGGCTCGCACCTATCCAAGACTCACGGCGAGACCATTGCCGAAGTTGAGGCGGCTGGCTTTACTCCGGCGGCACTGGTTACCATTTGGGCCGAAGGTTCCGAGGCGCTGCAGGCAGCCATCGACACCGGTGAAGCCATGGCAAAGTTTGCCAACACCCTGGA
>JBDKLA010000067.1:0-3080 GCA_039795835.1 Actinomycetota bacterium
CAACTATTCACCCTGGCGGTGTGGCCGAGCTTTACAACGGTTGGGTCAAGCAGGCTCGAATCGAATTGGCTTCGGCTCACGGCGTTGCCTTCGAGGGCGCCAAGACCTACCGCCACTCCACTCGCATTTACGGCCTGGTTGAAGGCGCATTGCTCTGGGCCTGGGACATCGCCCTACCTGGTCAGGAACTCAAGTCGCACGCGTCGGCCAGACTCGAGTGGGTTAGCTAATTGGCAACCACCTCGTTTGGTAATCCGCTGGTTGAACAGCGCGATCTGCTGAACGGAAAAGCCGCGGTTGCGCTCGATTCCAAGGTGATTACGGTTTCCGGCGAAGATCGGCTCAAGTGGCTTCACGCTCTGCTCAGCCAGAACATCGTCAACCTAAAGCCCGGTGAATCCTGCGAGGCACTGCTTCTAAATCCCCAGGGACACATCGAGGCCGCCATACACATCGTTGACGACGGCGACCAGACTTTTCTAATCGTGGACCATGCGACGGCCGAGACCGTCCTAAGCCACCTCACCAAGATGAAGCTTCGAACCAAGGTGGACATCGAGCTTCAGGGCGAATTACAAGTTTTTGCCTCGTTCGGCAAACCGCTCGAGGGTGCTTCCTTGGTTTGGCACGATCCTTGGCCAAACGTTTATCCCGGCGGACACCGCTACGCTGCCGAGAGCGGCGAGGCGTGGGATTACTTCGAGTCGATTGCTGCCTCGAGCCCGCTCGAAGCAGCTGGCACCGTTGCCCTCGACGCACTTCGAATCGCAGCTCACCGACCTTCGATGTTTGAGGTCGATGACAAGACTTTGCCTCACGAGCTCGACTGGCTTGCCACCGGGGTTCACCTGTCCAAGGGTTGTTACCGCGGTCAGGAAGCCGTTGCCAAGGTTCACAATCTCGGGCATCCGCCTCGCCGTCTGGTACTCCTGCACCTTGACGGCTCCGGTCACCTGGTTCCACCAATCGGCGCCAAAGTTTTCTCGGGTGAAACCGAGGTTGGTCGAATCACCGCAGCGGCCACACACTACGAGGCTGGGGCAATCGCGCTCGCGGTCATGAAACGAAACGTTGCCGAGGATGCTGCGTTGGAAGTTGAGGGAAACATTTCGGCTGCCCAGCAGGTAATCGTTCCTCAGTCGGCCGGCAAAGTGGTTACTGTTCCTCGTAACAAGCTGATGATGGGTCGCCGATGAAAATCAACTGGACCTTCAAGGCCGCCCTGGCTCGCGTCATCGAATCGATCCCGCCGGTAGTTCAAATTATCCTTGCGGCTCTGGTTTCCTACTCGTTCGCCCACTTCGTCCTCGGTCACAAAAACCCGCTACTCGCGGTCACCGTAACCATCACCACACTCGGCTTCACCCGCGACGCCAGACCACGCCGCGTGCTCGAAACCGCTCTCGGAATCGTCACCGGTTTGTTCGCCAGCGAACTATTGGTGCAGTGGTTCGGTCAGGGTGTTTGGCAGCTCGCGGTCACCCTACTTCTTTGTCTTCTAGGGGCAAGATTTGTAACTCAGAGTGCAAGCTTCGCTCTCACCGTTGGTATTCAGGCGATGTTCATCCAGTTGCTCCCTCTGCCTGTCGGTGGCATCTGGGTTCGCCCGCTCGACGGCGTGGTGGCCGCGGTTACCTCACTTCTGGTCACGATCCTGATTCCGCGCAACCCTAAGGGATTGGCTCGAAAAGATGCCTCGGCACTGTTCACCGTTTTTCTGGAATCCTTGGACGCCCTGCGCACCGCACTGCGAGACGTGGACGTTGCCAAAGCCGACGACACCCTGAACAAGGTTCGCCGCACCCAGCCACTGGTTGACAACTGGAGAATGTCGCTCGACAGTGCGGTAGCAATCTCTAGGCTCTCGCCATTCTTCAAAAAGCAGCGTCACGACCTGAGCGCTCAACTCAGGCTGATGCGCGGCATGGACCTCGCCACCAGAAACCTCCGAGTTATCGTGCGACGCGTTGACTTCCTGATTCGCGACGGCGTGAAGCGCCCATATCTTGCCGACCTCATCGAGCAAATCTACGAAGCAACCGAGCACCTTTCGAAGGCTACGGAAAACGAAGAGTATCTATTTGAGGCTCGCGCAGGGTACCTAGAAATTGTTCACCAGCTCGACCCGAAGAAGTTCGGCATCGCCGATCAGCTTCGTGAAGCTTCGGTTCTGCTACTGCTGCGCCCAATGCTGGTAGACCTGCTCTGCGCCACCGGTATGACCGAGGATGACGCTCGCGACGAACTTCCAGTCGTTTAGTTAGGCGCTACCGCGGCCCAATCCACGGAAAGTTCCCCGAGTCGCCATCGTTTTCGATTGACCACAATCGGCCAGCCGGCTGCCGTCATAGTTTCACAAACCGCTAGCCAGCGCTGAACCGCACCAAAGGTTCCGAGTGGCGCGTGAGTTGCCCAAGCTTGGTCTAGGGCCTTTAGGTATTCGTGGATCGGTTCGCCAGCAACATTGTGGTGGATGAGTGCCTTCGGAAGGCGTTCGGCAACGATACTCGGTTGTTCGAGTGAGCCAAGGTGAAGCGAGATTGTGAAAACCTGAGGCCCTTTTTTGTTTAGTGTGATCCAGCTGCTAACGCGCCCGATTTCATTACAGGTCCCCTCAATCAGCACGCCGTCCTCGTTGAGTCTGGAAAGCATCAGGTTCCACGCCGCTGGAACGTCGCGTTCATCGTATTGGCGCAGCACGTTGAACGCGCGAATCACGTCCGCCTTCTCAAGGTCGGAAGGAAGGGGAGTTTCGAATCCGCCAAGTAGGAAGTCGAGCCCGGGTTCGGAAACCTCAAGACCTCGAGCCACTCGTTCCTTTTCGATTTCAACCCCGACGATTCGAACGCTCGGGTTCACTTTTCGTAACCGCTCGCGAAGTTCAATCGCAGTAATTGGCGAAGCGCCGTAACCGAGATCGACCACCACCGGGCTGGGTTTTTTCAAAACTGGGAGAGTGGCAATGAAGCGGTCCACGCGACGCAACCGGTTCGGGTTGGTCGTGCCACGGGTAACCGTGCCGATTCTCTTAGTTGAAGCCACCTATCAAGACTAAACTTGAGGGCATGTCACACGAATAC
>JBDKLA010000068.1:0-7552 GCA_039795835.1 Actinomycetota bacterium
TCGCACTTCGCCCAAGGCTCCTCAATTGTGAACTCGAGCCCGGAAATGTAACCCATGAGGTTGCAGCTGGTGCCTTCTTCCTCGCTGCCAACCTCATCGCGCAGAACCGTGACGTCTTTGAGACCGGCGTCGAACACTTCAAAGCCCAGTGCCTTTTTCGAATCATCTGCCCAGCTAGCCTCATCGGCTTGGCTGTAGCTGAAGAAGATGCCAACGTCTGAGTTTGGGGTGCCAACCACGCAATCGCGTCGGTTGCGGGCGGCAGCTTCGGTTTGATCGAGTGCTTGGTACGAGGCGTCCAAGGCCAGAAGTTCTTTGATCTCGCAGTCGGCCGGTACCGAATAAACCACCTGCTTGGGAGATTCGGTTGGCTTCACGACAGGCGCAGACGCGCAACCCGTCAACACCATCACGGACGCTACGATTACCCCGGTTTTTAGCATGTGCTCCTTGTGGGACTCGAACCCACACTGTGACGATTTTAAGTCGTCTGCCTCTGCCATTGGGCTAAAGGAGCCAGCCTTACTTCTTGGCTGGCTTCGAAGCGAAGGTTTCGAAAGCTACGCGAGGAGTCTTCATTGCTGAGATTCCCACGATGTCGCGGCGAAGAAGGAAGTTCCAGACCCAACCGGCGAATACACGAATCTTGCGCTCCCACATTGGGATGGCTAGACCGTGGTAACCGCGGTGCATGAACCAAGCGATTAGACCCTTGATGGCTAGGCCCTTCCACTGGTAGACACCTACACCAATGCCGAGACCGGCAACGGCACCCAGAGGCTTGTGGAAGTACTCCTTGATACCTTCGCCACGGAGGTCGGCAACGATGTTCTTGGCCAAAAGCTTTGCCTGGCGCACAGCGTGCTGAGCGTTTGGAACACAGTATCCACCGACACCGAACCCGGAAAGGTCTGGCACTGCTGAAACGTCTCCGGCGGTCCAGGCGTCCTTAACGATTTCTTCGCCGTTGACGATCTGGAGGGTTGCCTTTGCGGTTACGCGGCCGCGCTCGTCCAGTGGGAAGTCGGTGTTGCGAACGTATGGGTGAGCCATAACACCGGCGGTCCAGACGATTAGATCGGACTCGAAGGTTTCACCGGTCGAAAGCTGGATCTTGCCCTTCTCGGCCGACTGCAGCTGGGTGTTTAGGTGAATCTTGGCACCGCGGCGGTCGAGGTTAGCGATAACCCATTCCGAGGTCTTCTGCGAAACCTCAGGCATGATGCGACCCATGGCCTCGATGAGGTGGAAGTGCACGTCGTCGAAGGTGAGGGTTGGGTAGTAACGAAGTAGGTACGAAGCGAGCGAACGCATTTCAGCGAATGCCTCAATACCGGCAAAGCCACCACCAACGACAACGAAGGTGAGTAGGCGGTCGCGGGCAGCACCGGCAGGCAGGTTAGCGGCCTTGTCGAAGTTGCCGAGGATGCGGTTGCGAACCTCAATAGCCTCTTCGATGTTCTTTAGACCGATGGCGTTCTCAGCAACACCAGGAATTGGGAAAGTGCGGGAAACGGCACCGGCGGTCATTACGATCTGGTCGTATTCAAACTTCTGCTTGCCACCACCGGCTAGCTCAACGGTTGCAACCTTCTTCGAGTGGTCAACATTGGTTACCTTGCCAGCGACGATGTTGGTCTTGCGAAGGTGACGACGGTGAGAAACAACCGCGTGACGGGCTTCGATCGAACCGGCAACAACCTCTGGAAGGAAAGGCTGGTAGGTCATGTATGGAAGCGGGTCAATCAGGGTAACCTCGGCCTCGCCCTTAGCCAAGTGCTTTTCAAGCTTCTTAGCAGTGTAGAAACCGGCGTAACCGCCACCGACGATGAGGATCTTTGGCATGGTGCCTTCCAAAAGAAAAAGGGGAATTATTTGCTTTAAGTCTAAAGGTTCAGCGGGTGCGCTCGGTTACAAAAGCGCCTAGAGTGTTGGGTCGCACTGGCAGCGGTCTTGCTTCCAGGTGCAGGCTTCTAGGGCGATGTCGCCGATTGGATTTACCCCAGGACCGGCGGCCAACGAGTGCCCGGCGAGCGCGTGCAAACACTTCACACGAACCGGCATTCCTCCGGCCGAAATTCCTTCGATTTCTTCGACGGTTCCGTATGCCTTGCGATCGGCCAGATATGCTTCGTGAGCCGCCAGGTATTTGGCAGCGAGTTCTGGTTCGTTAGCCAATCGCTCCTGCAGCTCGGCCATGAACCCGGACGCCTCAAGGGTCGAAAGCGCTGCGGTGGCAGCTGGCAAACTCAGATAGTAGAAGGTTGGAAACGGCGAGCCGTCGGAAAGCCTTGGCTTGGTAACCACGACGATTGGGTTTCCGCAAACACAGCGAGCACCAATACCAACCACGTCGCGCATCTGGCGACCCAGCTGTTTTTCGAGCGAAGCAATGTCGGCGGCAGTCGCCTCGGTAAGTGGCATGAGTGTTAGGCCTTTGGCTGTTCTAGCCCGGCACGAACCACGGTCTCAACCAGGTTTGCGGTCCAGTTGCTCTTGGTGGTGGAAATCTTCTTGGTAACCGATGCGGTGTTGCGAGCCTTGGCCAGTGCCGAACCAACCGTTCCGCTGAGGTCGTTCGCCGAAACCTTGTTTGCATCCATGACCAAGAAGGAAATCTCACCAGGCATTACATAGAACAGGCGATTGCGAGCCTGAGCGCGAACATAGGCCGGGTCGTCCCAGCGCTTCAGGTCGTCTTTCATTTGAGACAGCGAGTTACGCATGTCTTCGTTCTGCTTCTTCAGATCGGCGATCGTCACCTGCTGGGTGTACCAAATCTGAAGCTCAGGAGCCAGCGAGAAAATCGCGACAACGGCAATGATCGCCAGGGTCAGCGCCTGGGCGTCCATGTTCAAACGCCCGAGCAAACGCTGGCGTGCCGAAGACGAAGAAACCCGAATGTTTCGCTGATTCCTTGGCGGAGGCGTCTTCATCCGGGTTTCTTCCTTGAGCTTTGCTATTAGTGCTTGAAGCGAGGGAAAGCCATGCGGCCAGCGTAAACCGCTGCGTCCTGAAGCTCTTCCTCGATGCGTAGCAGCTGGTTGTACTTGGCAACACGCTCAGAACGTGCTGGAGCACCGGTCTTGATCTGGCCAGCGTTGGTGGCAACGGCTAGGTCAGCGATGAAGGTGTCCTCGGTCTCACCCGAACGGTGCGAGATGATTGCCTTCATTCCGTGGGTCTGTGCCAGCGAAACTGCGTCCAGGGTCTCGGTTAGGGTACCAATCTGGTTTACCTTCACAAGGATGGCGTTTCCAGCCTTCTGGTCGATACCCTTCTGCAGACGTGCAGGGTTGGTTACGTATAGGTCGTCTCCAACGAGCTGAACCTTCTCGCCTAGTTCGGCAGTGATCTTGCTCCAGCCAGCCCAGTCGTCCTCGGCTAGCGGGTCTTCGATCGAAACCAGTGGGTACTTGGCCACTAGGTCTGCGTAGTACGCAATCATCTCGTCGGTCGAACGCTCCTGACCTTCGAACTTGTACTTGCCGGTCTTCTCGTCGTAGAACTCGGTGGCAGCAACGTCTAGTGCTAGAGCAATCTGTGAACCTAGCTTGTAACCGGCCTTCTCAACTGCCTCGGCAATTAGGTCAAGCGCGGCAGCGTTGTGAGCAAGCTCAGGTGCGAAACCACCCTCGTCGCCAAGACCGGTCGAAAGACCCTTGCTGTGAAGCAGGGCCTTTAGGTTGTGGTAAACCTCAGCACCCCAGCGGACTGCCTCGGTAAACGACTCGGCGCCCAGAGGAACAATCATGAACTCCTGGATGTCTACACCGGTGTCGGCGTGAGCGCCACCGTTGATGATGTTCATCAGTGGCACTGGAAGAGTGTGAGCGTTTGGACCACCTAGGTAGCGGAACAATAGCTGACCGGTCGACTCGGCAGCAGCGCGAGCGTTTGCTAGCGAAACACCGAGGATGGCGTTGGCGCCAAGCTTCGACTTGGTGTCGGTGCCGTCGATCGAGATTAGAGCAGCGTCAACTAGGCGCTGGTCGGTGGCGTCGAAGCCAACAAGCTCCTCATCGATGGCGATAACTGCCTCGATAGCCTTTAGAACACCCTTGCCCTGGTAGCGACCCTTGTCGCCATCGCGCATTTCGTGTGCTTCGAAAGCACCGGTCGATGCGCCCGATGGTACGGCTGCGCGGCCTACGCTGTCGTCGGATAGTAGAACATCAACCTCAACGGTTGGGTTTCCGCGGCTGTCGAGGATCTCGCGAGCACCAATTGCTTCAATAATGGACAAGGGTTTCTCCTTATTTTGGGGTTTATAAAACTGACGAATATGCCGTCAAACACACACCTTTGTAATGCCTCTAGTTTACCGACATTACATCTGCACGGAGATATCGAACGTGATAACTCGGCGCTCCGGCAGGTGGTAGAAGTATCTCGGCGTGGTCGCGTTACGGTGCAACGCAGCAAAGATTACTTCTTCAGCACGGTTCAGACTGGTCTTGTCGGCAAGCATCAAAGTGCGGTCGGTCACGTAGTAAATACCGCTCTTCTCATCGAACTTCTCGGCAAGGTGCTTCGAACGTAGCGCTCGAGGAATGTTGCGCTGTTCCATGAAGCCCGAATAAACGGTTACCAGCGAAACGAACTCATTAAGCTGTTCAAACTCTGGCGACTTGTGGGAGTAGGGCACTTCTTCCGGAAGCACGTTCACAACCACAATATCCTTCGGCATGGTTCCCATGACGCGAATCTGCTCTTCAAGTGCCTTTGGCACTACGCCAGGAACCGCAGTTGGATAAATACCCAAGCCGTCAACGACAACAACCGACTTCTTGCTGCGAAGCTTCGCAACCTTGCTCCAGCTCATTGAGTCCTTGTTGAGCTGTGCGTTTAGTTCCAAACGACCCTTGCGCCAGATCCACATCATCGAAGCCAGGCAGAAGCCAAGCAGCACCGGAATCCAGGCACCGGTAACGAACTTGGTGGAGCTAGCCACGAACAGCGAAACATCCAGAACCAAGAACAGGGCGAAGATCGGCAGCAGGAAGAACTTGTACTTCTTCCACTTGCTAACAGCCAGAATGATGAGGCCGATGGTTGAAACCATCATGGTCCCAGCAATGGAGAGGCTGTAGGCACCGGCGAGCCCGGTGGACGACTTAAATAACAGCACCAAGGCAATTGCCCCAATACCAACGGCAGTATTTACGAACGGAACATAAATCTGTCCGCGTTCCTGACGGTTGGTGTGCTGAATACGAATTCTAGGAAGGAAGCCCATCTGCACGGCCTGGCTAGCCAGCGAAGCGACGGCACTAATCAAAGCCTGCGACGCAATGATGGTGGCCAGGGTGGTGAGAATCAGCAGAAGCAACGCTGGCAACCCAGGCTGAGCCATGCCGAAGAAGGTGTTTCCCTTAGCGCTCTCGTCGCGAAGCAGGAGAGCTCCCTGACCGAAGTAGTTCAGTGGAAGCGCAAGACCAGCCAATGCGAACCAACCGAAACGGATTGGACCCTTACCGAAGTGACCTAGGTCTGAGAACAGAGCCTCGGCACCGGTCACGGCCAAGATCACTGAAGACATCACAAACAGGGTTTGGAAACCGTGACCCTGAATAAAGTTCAGCGCGTAGATCGGGTTTAGGGAAACCAAAGACTCTGGGTTCTGTGCCACCTGGTTCACACCGAGGAACCCAATCACGAGGAACCAGAGAATCATCACCGGACCAAAAATCGCACCGATCTTGTGAGTTCCCTTGAACTGGACGATGAACAAAATCGCCAAAATCAAAACAGTGATTGGCACCACCAAGAACGAAAGCCCAGCATCGATGGTCTTAATACCTTCGACCGCCGAAATCACCGAAATAGCCGGTGTGAGAATGCCGTCCGAGAATTCCAAGGCAGCGGCCATCAAGAACAGGAACACGGTGAAGCCCATTAGGCCTCGGCGACCGCTTCGAATCTTCTCCGAGAACTGCGAGAACATCGCGAGCGTTCCACCCTCGCCCTTATTGTCGGCGTTTAGAACGAAGATCAGGTACTTGATTGAAACAACGATGGTCAGCGTCCAGAACACGAGCGATAGCACACCGAGAATCTCAGCGCGGCTGTCTCCCCCGGCGTGCACAGCTTCGTTGAACGCATAAATCGGGCTGGTTCCGATGTCTCCGTAAACGACACCCATCGCTCCTAGGGTCAGAGCAGCATTTCTCTTTAACGGGCTGGACTTTTTACTTTTGTTCACGGGTGATCTCTAATCGTTTTGGCGTGGGTAAAAACTTTGCTCTATGAATGTTACGCCTAAGAAATAGGTCGAAGTTCAATCTCGCTGGTTGTTTCGTCCAACGTTACAAAGTGTGTAAAGCCGTTGCTCGCCATCGATTCCAACAGGCTGTTCAATTTCTTTGGTCGCGATTCCAGTCGAACCCGATAGCCCTGAGCAATCAGCGAGTCACGGATATCAATGGCCTTCGCCAACACATCACCTGAAACCACTAGGACGACCGACTCGCCAACCCCATCAAAGAACGACGGCGAAACCAAATCCATGACGCGCTCGAAACCGAGAGAAATACCAACAGCAGGAACATCCTGCCCAAGCCACTTACCAACCATGCCGTCGTAGCGACCACCGCCACCAATCGACGAACCAGATCCAGGGTGCTCAATCTCAAAGATTGGCCCGGTGTAGTAACCCATGCCGCGAACCAGGGTCGGGTCATACTTCAAACGCGAAGCATCAACCACCGAGAACAAACCAGCTAACTCCGAAGGAATCTCCGAAACATCGAGAGCCGAAATCCAAGCACTGAAAGCAGCGCCAACACCGAAGCGCTCGTCTAGCTCAGCAGCGACACCGTCGGCGCCAATCTTGTCGAGCTTGTCGATGGTAATCATCGCCGAGCCGTGCGACTCCGAAGGAACACCGAGTGAATCCAAAAGAGAAACCAAAAGAGCTCGGTGGTTCACGCGAATCACAGCATCGGTAAGCCCTAGAGCATCCAACGCCGCCAACGACGACGAAAGCAAATCCGCCTCAGCCAACTCCGAAGCATCACCAATGATGTCGATATCACACTGAACAAACTGACGGTAGCGACCCTTCTGCGGGCGCTCAGCTCTCCAAACCGGCCCTGTCTGAATCGCCTTGAAAACGCCAGGCAGCGAAGAACGGTTGGTGGCATAGTAACGAGTCAACGGAACCGTTAGGTCATAACGCAGACCAAGATCGGCCAACTCCCCCGACGAAGCCAGCGCGTCATCAAGTTCAGCACCACGCTTCATCACTCGGAAAGCAAGCTTCTCGTTATCGCCACCCTGACCCGAGGTCAAACGAGCAATGTCTTCGAGAGCCGGAGTCTCAATCTCCTGAAAACCTCGAGAAGCATAAGTAGAACGAATCTTCTCCAACACCAAATCACGCTTGCGCTTATCTTCTGGAAGGAAGTCGCGCATGCCGCGAGGAGGATTTACTTGGTTAGCCACAAGTCAAGTTTGCCAGAGGCTATCGCTCTTCGGCGATAACTCCAGCATCGGAAGCCTCAAGAACTTCGAACTTCCGGATGTCGCTCATGAGTTCGGTGGTTGCTTT
>JBDKLA010000069.1:0-6637 GCA_039795835.1 Actinomycetota bacterium
GCGACAACGCTCGCACCCCAATGCTCTGGAACGATGGCTCGAACGCAGGGTTCACCACCGGCAAGCCTTGGTTGAAGGTAAACGACAACTACACCGAGATCAACGCCGAGGCGGCACTGGCCGATAAGGGCTCGGTGTTCTGGCACTACCGCGACCTAATCGCGCTTCGCCACAACCACGACATCGTGGTCAACGGAACCTTAGACCTGATCTGGCCGGAACACGAGCAGCTGTTTGCCTACGAGCGCAAGCTCGACGGCAAGACTCTGACCGTGGTGGCGAACTTCAGCGACCACAGCGTAGCGCTTCCATCAGATTTGCCCGTCGGCGACGTCCTAGTTGGAACCGCACCAACCGGTCGCGAACTTTCACCTTGGCAGTCGTTCGCGATTCTGTCCTAGGGAATAGGTAAGCCCGCTCGCTGGTTTACCCAGTTATAAATCCCTCTCGAAAGTTTTAGGTAGTTCTTTTGGCAAAACTGTTGCAACGTCTCGGCCTGTTCTCGGCGAAACGTGCTTGGCTCGTGGTTATCAGCTGGTTCCTCATTCTGGTTAGTACCGGAACCTGGGCGGCTCTAGGAATGGGCAAGCTTTCGACCAGTATGTCGATCGACGGCGTTCCGGCACAGACCGTGATTGACCAGTTGCAGAAGTCGTTCCCAGAAGCCGCGCGGGGCAGTGGTTCGGTGGTTTTCCACAAGACCGATGGCAAGCCCTTCACTTACGAGCAGAAGACTGCCATCGCCGACATTCTCGAGCACGTGAAGACCATGGAAGCCGTGGCCGACACCGTTGACCCGTTCGCGCTCGCGGTGACCAAGGCTGAAGCCGAAGCCAAGATTGCCGACGGCAAGGTGAAGATCGCCAAGGCCAAGGCCGACATTGCCGCAAACGAGCAGAAGATCAAGGACGGCGCCGCTGCCCTGGTCAGTGCGAAGGCCCAACTCGACTCGGCCAACTACCAGTTGAAGAAGGCCAAGGCTCAGCTCGATGCTGGCAAGGCAAACTACGAAACCGCAAAGGCAAACCTCGCTCAGGCTCAGGCCGGTGTTCAGTACCTGTTGATGGTCGAGGGTCCAACCGGAAGCAACTACCAGTCGGCACTAGCTCTGCTAACCCAGATGCAGACCGGTATCGCCCAGTATGAAGGCGGCCTTCGCCAGTACAACGCGGGCAAGGCTCAGTACGACGCCGGGCTCATCAAATACAACGCCGGAGTAGCTGCTCTTGCCGACGGTAAGAAGAAGCTCGATGCCGGTAAGGCAACTCTGGCCGAGAAGGAGCAGGAGCTTCTGGTTGGCGATCGCCTATTCCAGGTTTCGAAAGACTTCGGTTTGCTCAGCAAAGACGAAACCACCGCGGTGGCTTCGATCCAGTTCACCAAGCCCGGTACTGAACTCGAGACCTATCAGAAGACCAACGTGGTCGACTACATTCAGTCGAAGCCAATCGCTGGCGTTCAGGTTGAATACTCCAAGGAACTTACTCAGAACCTAGGTGGCCTGCTCGGTATCGGTGAAATCATCGGTATCGTCATCGCTGGCGTCGTGCTCTTCCTAATGCTTGGCACTTTGATCGGTGCCGGCCTACCACTCATCTCGGCAATCATCGGTGTTGGTATTGCATCGGCCATCACGCTTGCACTTTCCGGCGTAATCGAAATGAGTTCGACCACTCCGGTGCTCGGTGTGATGCTCGGCCTCGCGGTTGGTATCGACTACGCGCTCTTCCTCTTCAACCGTCACCGCAAGCAGCTCAAGGCTGGCATGGGGGTTCGCGACTCAATCGGGCTTTCCAATGGAACCTCTGGAAACGCCGTGGTGTTCGCGGGCCTCACCGTGATCATCGCGTTGCTCGCACTGAACATCACCGGCGTTGGCTTCCTCGGTCTCATGGGAACCATGGCTTCGGTGGCAATCGCCATCGCGATCCTGCTCGCGGTAACTCTGACCCCTGCGCTCATGTCGCTCATAGGCATGAAGGCTCTTTCCAAGAAGGAGCGCTCTCAGATCGGCAAGGAAACCAAGAAGGAAGCCAAGGCGAAGGCCGAAGGTATGGCCAAGCGCGCCCTGGTGGTTCGCCGCCCTTGGGTCACCATGATCTCCGGAATCATCGCGCTATCGATTGTTGCAATTCCATTTGCCAGCATGCGTCTCGGACTTCCAGACGGCAGCGCCGAGCCAACCAGCTCAACCCAGTACAAGGCCTACCAGCTGATCTCGAAGGCCTTTGGCCCAGGCGCCAACGGCCAGGTGCTAACCATCGTTACCCTGCCAAAGAAGCTCGAAGACTCCAACGCGGAGAACACCTTCAAGTCTGAGATTGCCGAGCGCCTGGACACCCTGAAAAACGTTGACCACGCGATTCCCGGTTCAATTTCCGAGGACGGCACGAAGTACCTGTTCGTGATCATTCCGAAGACCGGCCCTTCCGAAATTGAAACCACCAACCTCGTCTACGACATTCGTAAGCTCTCCGGAGAAATGAACTCGAAGTACGACGCTCAGATTGGTGTTACCGGTTTGGCTGCCATGAACATCGACGTTTCCGAGCGCATGTCCTCGGTGCTTCCGCTCTACCTAACAGTGGTGATTCTGCTCTCGATCCTGCTGATGATCCTGGTCTTCCGCTCGATCGCGGTTCCAGTGGTTGCCAGTGCCGGATTCCTGCTCTCGGTTTCGGCCGCACTAGGTTCGGTCGTTGCCGTCTACCAGTGGGGCTGGCTCGGATTCCTCTCCGACGTTCACGACCCAGGTCCAATCATGAACTTCCTACCGAGCATCGCCATCGGTATCCTGTTTGGCTTGGCCATGGACTACCAGCTGTTCCTGGCTACCGGAATGCGTGAAGCTTACGTTCACGGCCAGAGCCCGAAGGACGCTGTGAACTACGGTCTGAAGCTTAGCCGCTCGGTGGTTTTGGCAGCAGCCTCGATCATGGTTTCAGTGTTCGGTTCGTTCATGTTCTCCGAGTCCACCATGATTCGTCCGGTCGGTTTTGCCCTCGGTGCGGGTGTGCTCTTCGACGCATTCATCGTGCGACTCCTGCTAATGCCGGCAGCGCTAACCGTGCTCGGCAAGGGTGCCTGGTGGATCCCGAAGTGGCTCGACCGAATCCTGCCAGACGTAGACGTTGAAGGTGCGAAGCTAGAGCGCAAAAACGCTTAGTCGTGCAGTAAACCAGCCATCTGTTTTTGAATAATCTTGGCTGCCTGCTCTGGGGCTAGTCGCGATATGCGGTCCATCATCTGAGCGTCGCTTCCCGCGAAACCGTGGTAAACGTTGTTCTCGAAACCCTCGATAATCTTGGCCGCGGCGTCTGGCGAAGAAGTCATCTTAAACTTCGCTCCGGCACTTGCCATAGCCTTGGCTTCCTCCTCGGTAACCGCCTTCGAGTTGGTTGAGATGTTGGTTGCCACAGCACCTGGGAAAACTAGGCCGACTCCAACGTGGCTACCGAAAAGTTCCATTCGCAAACCTTCGGTGAAGAGCTTCAGCGCAGCCTTCGATGCTCCATACATGGTCTGCCCAGGAACTGGAACGTAAGAGCCCATGCTCGACACGTTGAGAATCTGAGCTTCTGGTCGCTTCATCAGGTGAGGCAGGAACTCCTTCACCATCTGCACGGTTCCAAAGAAGTTCACATCGAAGACGCGGTGAATCTCGTCGTAGGAAAGGTCGTTGACCTTTTTGAATTTGTGAATGATGCCGGCGATATTCATCAACCCGTCGACCTGGCCGTGGGCTGCGATAACTTCCTTTGGTAGTTTCTCAACTGAGGCGAGATCGGCGATGTTCACCACGTGCAGCGAAAGGTTCTTGTTCAAACCACCGGCGAGCTGTTCGGTTTCCTTTAGGAGATCTTCGCGAAGGTCAACCGCGGCAACCTTTGCACCTGCTTTTAGAAGCTGCAAAGCAACGTCTCGACCCATGCCATTTCCAGCACCGGTAACTACGATTACTTTTCCTTGAACCTTCACTTTTGCCTTCTTCTGCCGGTTTGTTTGCCTCGGCAATTTCAGACTACGCCTGCGCAGGGAACTGCCAAATAAGGTTCACCTAAACTGTAGGAATGATCGGTTTCGGAACAGTTTTCAACATCGCCACAATCGTGATCGGCACGCTGCTCGGTTCACTTTTGGGTTCGAAACTTTCCGAGAAAACCAATCGAACCGTAACCGATTCACTCGGTCTCATCACCATCGTCCTCGGTGGTTTGAACCTGATGTCACTTTTCGACAAAGACTATGTGGCAGCTGTCACCGGCCCCGGCACCTTCTTCATCGTCATCTTCGCCGTGCTCTTCGGTGGCATCGCCGGTTCGCTACTCAAAATCGAAGAGCGCCTGGAGAACTTCGGCAGCTGGCTTCAGAAGCGTTTCAACAAAAAGGCAAAGGGTGCCGAATCACGTCAGCGCTTCATCACCGGCTTCGTCGATGCTTCCCTGATTTTTGCAATTGGTCCGATGGCCATCCTCGGCTCGATGTCCGATGGTCTCGGCCAAGGTTCGAACACCCTTGTTGTGAAATCCATCCTCGACGGCTTCGCTTCGATCGCCTTCGCCGCGAGCCTCGGTTGGGGAGTGGCTGCCTCGGCGATCACCGTTGGAATTTGGCAAGGACTTCTAACGGCAATTGCCTACTTCGGCGGCGCTGGAATTGGCCCAGCCTATGTTGCCGCAATCACCGCAACAGGTGGAATCCTGATGCTCGGCATTGGTCTTCGCCTGCTGAACCTCAGAAAGGTTGCCGTTGCCGACATGCTTCCGGCGCTAGTGCTCGCGCCGCTATTCACCTTGCTGGTGTCGGCGATTCTTTAGAGGCCGTTGTCTTTGCGGAACACGTGAACAATCGCGTTGGCGTGACCCTGACCCATTTCGAACTCGGTCTGTAGAAACTTGACCTGTTCCATGTGTTTCTTGTCTTTCACCTGTTCGAGCTGCTTCATCCAGTGCTCAATCGGCTGACCATACTTTTTGATGATCGATGGGAAGTAGCTCGCTGGGCCTTTTACTGGTTCACTCATGCTTTTACTCTCTCGGTTAATCCGTTCAAAATCAACTGAATTCCGATTTCAAGATTTGGTGTACCGCTCAGGTCTAGGTTGTCCACAACGCCAAGCGAGTTCGCCTGCATGCGTTGCTGCTCGTGCCAAACCTGCCCCAGGACGAGAAAGAGAATCGATTCGGCCGCGGCGTGAGCCAGTTCACGATCGGCGATTGCAATAGAAGTCTCGATGCGGTTCAGTGCGCCGGAAGCTCCAAGTCCAAGAGCCAAGGTGCTGGAAACAACTTCGGCGCCATCGCGAAATGCGAGCAGTGCGTCGCGAAGTGCGAGCGCCTCGAGCTTTGTGGTTTCCTGCCAGGTGGATGCCGGGCTTACCGGCTTGGCAAAGTTCACGATTGTGTCGGAAACTTCGGCGAGCAGACTCTGCTTGTTGGCGTAGTGCCAGTAGAGAGCGCTTGGCTGAACATCCAAAGTGGCAGCAAGTTTGCGCATTGTGAGATCAGGCAGCCCAACCTCATCCAAAAGGCGAAGCGCTGCCGCCAGCACATCTGCCTTGCCGTACCTACTTGCATTCATCGTGAAGTAATACTAACCTGAACACTGTTCAGGAAGGAATATCAAATGAAACTAGAACTTCGCGACTACTCGCGCATCGGTATTTTTGTTGGAATCATCGCCGTCCTCGGTCTAATTCCAAAATTCACTTTTGGGGCAATCCCATTCTCGGTTCAGGTTCTAGGCGTAATGCTCGCCGGAGCTGTCCTAGGAAGCTACCGCGGAACCTTGGCTGTTCTCCTTTTCGAAGTATTGGTTCTTGCCGGTCTACCACTCCTCACCGGAGGTCGCGGTGGTCTTCAGGTGTTCTTCGGTCCAACCTTCGGATTCCTAATTGGTTGGCTAGTTGCCGCCTGGGTGATCGGCCTACTGGTTGAGAACCTAAAGAAGGTTCACGTCGCCGTAAGTGCTGCTATTGGATTTGTATTGGCAATCGGTATTTGGTGGGCTCTCGGTCTTGGTTACATGTACCTCGGTGCCCAGTACAACCTATTCGCGGATGCAAAGGCAACTCTTGCCATGACTCTTCCTGCTTTTGGAGTAGTTGCTCTTAGTGACTTCATCAAGGCTGCCTTGGCTGTAGTTGTTCTTGTAGGAGTCAAGGCCGCCTACCCTAAGGCCCTAAACAACTAATGTCCTTCGGGATAAAGCTTCAAGGTGTGGCCGTCGAATTCGACGGTTACACTGCTTTATCCGGCGTAGACATCGAACTGACCTCGAAGTCGATTGCGGTCATCGGTGCAAACGGTTCGGGTAAGTCGACCTTTGCGAGGTTGCTCAATGGTTTGGTGAAGCCGACCACTGGCACTGTTGCCGTGAATGGTTCTGCGCCTAGCAACTCGAGCGCAGGATTTGTGTTCAGTAATCCAGACCTTCAGATCATCATGCCAACCGTGTTGGAAGACGTTGAGTTTTCGCTTTCCAACGAAAAACTTTCCAAGGACGAAAAGCGCTCGCAAGCGATTGCTGCGCTTGAGTTTGTTGGTATCGAAGAATTACAAGAAGCTAACTGTCACACCTTATCGAGTGGGCAGAAGCAACTCCTGGCCATTGCCTCCACGATTGTTCGAAAGCCAGC
>JBDKLA010000070.1:0-4528 GCA_039795835.1 Actinomycetota bacterium
ACGTTGAACTTGAAGTTTTCGATTAGCGGTCCGAAGTCGCGAAGGAAGGTGTGGGTTGCCTTGCGAAGCTCGGCGTTGCCCTGCTTGAAGTCAACCCCGGGAGCACTGGTTACATCGGCAGCCGCACGCCAAGCGCGAGCCAAGAACTTTGCCGAACCGGCTGGCGATACGTCTGCCCAGTCGATGTCGTCCTCTGGTGGACCTGCGAAGGCCATCGTTAGGCGAACCGCGTCTACACCGTGTTCACCGAGCTGGTCGCTGAGTCGAACCAGGTTTCCGCGCGACTTAGACATCGCCGAACCGTTCATCTGAACCATTCCCTGGTTCAAAAGACGAGTGAATGGCTCTTCGAAGTCGATCATTCCCATGTCGTGAAGAACCTTGGTGAAGAAGCGAGCGTATAGCAGGTGAAGAATCGCGTGGGTTACACCACCGACATACTGGTCAACCGGAGCCCACTCCTTGGCTGCCTCAATCGGGAAGGCTTCGGTCTCGCTCTTTGGGGAAAGATAACGAAGGAAATACCAGGACGAGTCGACGAAGGTGTCCATGGTGTCGGAATCGCGCTTGGCTGGCTCTCCACAGGTTGGACAGTCAACATTGACCCAATCCTCGGCAGCACCCAGCGGTGACGAACCCTTTGGCTTCAGGTCGAGACCTTCGGCCGATGGAAGTTCCACCGGAAGTTGATCAGCAGGAACCGGGACCTCACCGCACTCGTCACAGTGAATGATCGGGATTGGAGTTCCCCAGTAGCGCTGGCGAGAGATTAACCAGTCGCGAAGACGGAAGTTTTTAGCCTTCTTACCTCTACCCTGCTCGGCAAGTTTGGCAACAATCGCGTCGGCAGCCGCCTCGCGCTCCAAACCATTGAATTCGCCCGAGTTAATGCGAGGACCATCGCCGTGTGCGTCTTCGGAATCGGCAACAACCGGAACGACCGGAAGGTTGAACTTGGCGGCGAATTCGGCGTCGCGCTCATCGTGAGCAGGAACGGCCATGATGGCACCGGTTCCATAGTCGGCAAGAACGTAGTCGGATGCCCAGATTGGCAGGCGCTCGCCGTTCACCGGATTGGTAGCATAACGGCCGGTGAAAACGCCGGTCTTTTCGCGATCGGTGGCCAGGCGCTCGATGTCGTTCGACTTCTTGGTCTTCTCAAGGTATGCGTCGAACTCCGCCTTGATGGAAGCCTCGGCATTTTCAACCAGCTCGGAAGCAAGCGCCGAGTCAACCGCGACCACCATGAAGGTTGCACCAAATAGTGTGTCTGGGCGGGTGGTGTAAACGGTAATTGGTTCGGTGCGACCCTCGATGTCGAATGAAACTTCGGCACCGTACGAGCGACCAATCCAGTTGCGCTGCATGTTTAGAACCTTGGACGGCCAGTTGCCTTCCAGAGTGTCCAGGTCGTCCAATAGGCGGTCGGCGTAGTCGGTTACCTTGAAGTACCACTGGGTAAGCGCCTTTTTGGTTACTTGTGAGTCGCAACGCTCACAAAGTCCCTGCACTACCTGCTCGTTCGCGAGCACGGTCTGACAGCTTGGGCACCAGTTCACCGCACTGTTCTTGCGGTAGGCAAGCCCGCGCTTGTAGAACTCTAGGAACAACCACTGGTTCCAGCGGTAGTAGATCGGGTCGGAGGTGACCAGCACGCGGTCCCAGTCGAACGAACAGGCATAGCGACGCATCGACGAACGCTGCTGTGCGATGTTGTCGTAGGTCCAGCCCTTTGGATCAAGTCCGCGCTTGATTGCAGCGTTTTCGGCAGGAAGACCGAACGAGTCCCAGCCGATTGGGTGCATTACGTTGTAGCCCTTTTGAGCCCAGTAACGAGCGATCACATCGCCCAGCGCGTAAGCCTCAGCGTGACCCATGTGAAGGTCGCCTGAAGGGTATGGGAACATGTCGAGGACATACTTCTTTGGACGCTCATCGCCAGGCTTGTTCGAATCGAACGGCTTCAGCTCGTCCCAAATCGGCAGCCACTTCTCTTGGATGGCTTGGACGTCGTATTCTCGCGTGTTAGACAACTGATTCACTCACTGCTTGGGGGAAGAACAATCTTTACAAGGCTACCAAAAGCGACCGCAGTAACGCCTGCGCCTTGAGTTTCGTTTCCGCTAGTTCGGCTTCCGGATCACTGTCGATGGTGATTCCTCCACCCACTCCAAGTGAGATTTTGCCGTTTCTGAAAACCAGTGAGCGAATTACCATTCCGAAGTCTGCCGAACCGTTGTCACTCAAGTAACCAGCAACCCCCGAGTACACCCCTCGGGGACCAGCTTCGAGTTCTCGAATAATCTCCACTGCGCGAAGCTTCGGAGCACCGGTCATAGAACCACCTGGGAAAGCCGAAATGACTGCATCCAGTGCCGTGAAGCCTTCCGCCAAGCGTCCTTGGACGGTACTCACCAATTGGTGAACCGTGGCGTAACTTTCCACTTCGAAGAGCTTCTCTACCGAAACGCTGTCTGGTTCACAAACTCTGGAGAGGTCGTTTCGCATCAGGTCGACAATCATCAGGTTTTCGGCGCGCTCTTTGATGTTGTTTTTCAATTCGTCCACGATTTGCTGATCTGCCTCCGGAGTAGCACCGCGAGGACGAGTTCCCTTGATTGGCTTCGATGAAACCATTCCATCGGTGCCAACTCGAATGAATTGCTCGGGAGAAGACGAAACCAGGGTCACGTCGCCAATTCGGAAGTAGCCCGCATAGGGAGCCGGGTTGATGTCGCGAAGTCTGATGAAAGTGGCAAGCGGGTCGGCCGAGCCCTCCAGCAGGTATTCGTTGGTAAGACAGATTTGGTAGACATCACCCTCGGCGATGTACTTCTGGGCAGCCTCAATCAGTTTTAGGTAGTCGGAATCAGAGTGCCTTGGAACCACCGAGGTTATTTTCGGCTCGGCGACCTCGGCCAAAAACTTCAGGCTTTCTCCCCCGATGAGCCCAATTCGCAAAAGCGCTGCGTCTAGCCAACGACGGAACTTGTCTTCGGTGTCGGTCCTGGCAATCAGGTGGATGTGGCGTTTGTCGTGGTCAAACACCAGAGCACTTTCAACCCGCAAAAATCGCAGGTTTACCGACTCAAAATCGAGCCAACCCACAAGTCCCGGTCGAAAATCGAACGGAAGTTCTTGATCCGAATAGGTTTCGAGCTGGTTTTGAAGATCGGGAACGCCGTCGATACTCACTCGAGCACCGGAACCAATCACGCTAAATCGAGCGTCGTTTGAATGTTCGCGGTCGAGCCAGAATGCATTTTCGTTGTCTGCGTAAAGCGCGATGAACGCATTGGTTGGGCTCACCCAACCCTTTAGGCTCTCGACATGTAACCGCATGGCACTTTCCGCTTGCTGACTATCACTAGATTAGACGGAAGAACTTTATTGCTAGGAGGTATCGTGAGCGAATCAATCTTTGTCTTCGACGGCTCCGTGCTTCACCTGGTTGATGTTTACGAGCACCCAATTCAGGTTGCCGACTCTTTTTTGGTGAACGAAGGACGAGTTCGCTCCCTCCACAAACACCGAGAACGCTTCAATTCCGCCGCCGCGAAACGAACCAATCTCGATCTTGAGCTGTTCTGGAACGAAGTTTTGAAGCTGATTCCCCGAACCGGTCAGGTTTTTCCACGGGTTGAACTTTCCGGCGATAACCTCCTGCTCCGACTTCGCGAACCGACCGAATTCCGACCATCGGTGGTGCTCTGGACGGCCGAGGAACCGGACGATCGAGTTGACCCAACCGTCAAAGGTCCAGACCTCGCCTACGGCGCGATGCTGAGACGTAAATCGAACCTCTTTGGCGCCGATGAGGCCATCATCCTGGACAGCGACGGCTATGTTATCGAGGGCGCTCTTTCGAGCCTCCTGTGGTGGCGTGAGGACGTTCTTTACGCACCAGACGACAACACTCGCTGGCTGCCGAGCGTGACCCGCTCAGACCTATTCGAAATCGCTTCCCAGGCCGGCTACCAAACCAGCACCGAACACGTTCGGCCGGAAGAACTGATTGGCCTCGAACTCTGGATTGCCAGCTCTCTGACCGGGATTAGACCAGTGATCGACTGGGTGAATCTTGGCGGACCGGTCGGCCCACAGCGTCACTTGGAATCGTTCCAGCGACGTCTTCGTCTACTCACTTCGGAAATTTGATCATGTGCGGAAGATTTGTAGTTGCTAAAACCGTCGGTGAAATCCTCACCATTTTCGAGGCCGATGAAATCGTCGGCGACGTCCCTGGAATTAGCTACAACATCGCACCCACGCAGCCGATAGCGATCGTGGTTGACCGCTCGTTCGAGAAGGCTCCGGACGGTTCACCGATTGGAGAATTGCACCGCGAAATCCATTCGGCGCGCTGGGGTCTGGTTCCTCGCTGGGCTAAAGACACCACCGGCGCTCCCCTGATCAACGGTCGAATTGAAACGATTCTCGAAAAGCCTTCGTTCAAAGATTCGGTGGTTCGCCGTCGCTGCGTAATCCCAGCCAGCGGTTATTACGAATGGCAGATCAAACCAGACGG
>JBDKLA010000071.1:0-4941 GCA_039795835.1 Actinomycetota bacterium
AGGTCGAGCACGTGAACCGAATTTCCTAGGACGGTCGCGACCTTGGCTTCACGAGACATCGCGGTGGTCCAGGAGCTTTCCGGCACGGCGGCGTTAAAGGTTGCGTTCGGTGACGAAGCAATCAGGTTTAGGGCCGCGGCCGTGCTCGAGTAGTGGCGGCGGTTGTAACCAACCAAAACCTGAGGAGCCTCCCCTAGTTCGCGCAGATCCTTGGGCGAATAGGCGACCGGCTTTTCGACCAGTACCGGCTTGCCGGTTTTAATTGCGGCCTGGAGAATTTCCGGGGTCACCGATGTTTCCGGAGCGATTAGGAATGCGTCCACGTTGGAATTGATGACCTCTTGCCAGGTTTCGGCCTTGGTTGAAAAACCGTACTTTTCAGAAAGAGCGTGCACACGTTCGGAACCCGGACGGGTGCCGATTACGGTTGGCTCGAAACCAACGGCAATTAGGGCGTCCAGGTGGAACGGAACGATCGAACCGGCACCAACGACTCCTAGCTTCATTAGGAGATGCTCCAGTGCTTGTGGATGTCGATGACCTTCGGATCAACCGGTAGCGAAACGCGCTGGCCGAGTTCCGAGGCGTGAAGTGCTGCCAGGAGGTCTTCTGCGGTTCGAGAGCCGGTGTCGGAAACCTTGGTGCCGGCAGCAACCATCTTGTAAAGCGCGGCCATTCCGGTGTCGCCGGCTTCGGTGAGCCAAAGGTTTCCGCGGAAGGCTTCGTCCTGGGCGTAGCCGGTTCGGGTGACCGCTGGGTACTCGGCAATTGAAGCCTGGTCGCGAAGCCGTAGAACGAAGTCTCCGTTCGGAGCCATCTCGCCCTCGGCATCTCGCCAATAGAAGCGAACGTTTTCGGTAACTGCCGAACCGTTTAGGAAGGTGCACGCAAAGCGTTCACCGTTTGGGTAGTTATAGGTAACGGTACCCTCGTAGAACGCGAGTGATTCGTGGCGAGGGTTAATGTTCTGGGTTGAGAGGTCAGCGGTTACCGAAACCGGTGATGCGCCGATCAGTACTGTGGCCAGGTCTAGGTAGTGAATACCGTTGGTGGCGATGCAGCGAGCACCGCCGGTCACGGTTACGCCCTGAAGTTTTCCAAGCTTGTGCTTCTCGGCAAGTGCCAAAATGCCAGAAGGAAGACCGGAGAAGCGACGGGTCAGGTTGATGTAGAGCGAACCACCAGCGCGCTCAACCTCGGAGAGGATGTCGCGGGCATCGGCGATGGAATCCGAGAGCGGCTTCTCCACAACAAAGTTCTTCTGACCCTTGGCCTGAAGAGCGCGAATGGTTGGAACGTGGTCTGGGCCCCAGTTGGCAACCGTGGCAACCTCGTAAGGCACAAAGTTTCCCTCAAGCACTTCGTCGAGGCTGGAAGCGGTGGTTATGCGACCGGCGCCTAGCTCTTTAGCCCAGGCCAGGGCGTCCTGGTTGATGTCTACAACTGTGACCTCGGTGAAGTTAGCAAGCAACTCTTCGAGGTGCTTTTTTCCGATGGAGCCGCAGCCAATGAGCAGCGCGCGAGTGTTTGCAGACATAGAACGAGTTTAAGCGGTTCGCTCTTCGAGTGCGGCTAGCTCGGCGGCCAGATCGGCTTTCGGCGCATAGAAGTGATTGCGGTCTTTCGGAAGTGGAAGGTCCTTGATTCCGGCGACGAGTTCATCCACGGTATCGAAGCCGTGAGCGTGACCGCCGTCCACCAGTCGCTTGAGGCTCTCCCAACCGGCAAGTTTCAGGATGCCAACCTTAGCCCCGAAGCCGAGCGCTTCGATCAGTGTGGTTGAGAACACACCGATTGCATACTCCGACGTCGCGCAGAGCACGGTCGAATTTTCTTCCGGTGTGGCCATGCGTAGATTCTTTGGAAGGCCCGAGGTCTTGAACTGCTCAATCTGGTCGCGAGGATGAGGCTTGAAAACCACTTCGAGCTTTGGCTGCTTTTTGGCAATCTGCTCGGCCGCGGCAAAAAGTTCGGTTGAAACCACCGGCTGCGACATCACTACGACGCGACCTGGCACTCGCTTCAGAGTTGGGTCGCCGGCGTCCTGGCGTTCACGTGCCTCCACGAAAGCCGGGGTCGAGCCAACCACTCGAACGGTTTGGTTTCCTGCGTTTTCGATGCCCTCGGTCCAGATGCCACCCCAGGTCCAGACCTCGGAAGGCAGGTACTTGATGTTTGGTCGACCGGGCCAGGAGAACTGCAGGCTGTGCTCGCTGATTAGCCCCTGCTGCAACTCGATGGTCGGTACGCCGATTTCCTGAAGGGCTCCCATGAGGGTCATCGAGGTTGCGTTCACGATGAACAGGTGCTTGATTCGGATGCGCTTGAAAACCTTGCGGAATAGTCTCGCGTCGCACAGGTAGTTGTTGATTTCCCAGGTTGGGAACTGGCGGTGCTTGCTCAGTTTCACTCCGGCCGCAGCTTCGACAGCCTTGATGACTCGATTCCATTTGGCGCGGTCGGTTTTCTTGGTGACCAGGCGAAGCAGTACCGCGTAGTAGTTCTTGTACTTCTTTCGCGCAATGTTCTGCATTATCTTCTGGTGCGGGCGATCAGACTTGTGGTCCCAGGCGCCGTGACCGAGCACGAGTCCGCGTTCGCCGAGGACATCAATCATGGCTTGGCTCAGCGGCTCTTCGCCGGTCGCGGTTCGAGTTGAGAATGGCACTACCAACTCGGTGGCAGCCAACCACTGGCGAACCTTTGGGTCTTTCGGTTTCGGCAGAATGCCGCGAAGGAACCAACGCCAACCGGTTACGTGCTTGAGCAAAATCGGGGTTGGCTTCGGGCCCTGATAGCCAACGTAGTCGGCAGGGGCTCGGTGAATCTTCACGTTCGCGAGGTCGTAGATTCCGGCATCGTCGGCCAGCTGGTGCAAGACCTTCGAGCGGAGCAGAGTCCAAACCTGAACGCCGGCGACCTCCCAGTTGTAGAGGTTTTCCTCGCGTTCGATTTTGAAGAACGCCTGGGTCAGCGATTCGAAGGTGACCTTTTCGCTCATCGGTTTCCAATCATGACTTTTTGTAATTCGTCGTCGCTGAGCGCCTGCTTGAATAGCTCAAGCTTCGCGCTGCTCTTCGGCAGGGTTGAAAAATCTAGGACGACCGCCGGGTCAACCGCCATCAGCGCCTTCTTTTCGATCAACGATTCGAGGTGTTCCCAGCCGGGATATTTGAGGGCGATCGTCTTGGCGCCGATTTGCGCAGCCTCAACCAGACCGAGCGAAAATACTCCAACCACATATTCGCTCTCGCGCATCATTTGAATGGTGGAAACCGTGCTGTCAACTATTTTCACATTTTTCGGCAGGTCGTAGTCCACGAAGTCGCGCATATATTCCTGCGGGTGAAGTTTGATGCTGAACGAAAGTTTCGGGTTCGCCTTGGCTGCCGCGATTGTCCAGTTGGTTAGGCGAGTTGAGTGGAACGCTCCCGAAAGCACCATCACTGAATTCTTCACCTGCGACGAGGACGGCGCGAAGTCGCTGGCGCGAGGGTGACCGATCACGGTTTGCTTCACATCGGCAGGGATGCCAACGCTTTCTCCCCAAGACTTTCCCCAGAGGTAAAGCTCGTTTGGGTAGTAGGCAATGTGCTGGCTGTTTGGGAACGATAGCAGACCGTGGTGGTGGCTGATCACGCCGTGCTGCGGCTCAACGAACCAGGCACCGGCTGCCTGAGCGCCAGCGATTAGAGGCTTGTGCCAGGCGTTCACCATGAACACGCGCTTGGTCTTGCTGCGCTTGAAGAGTAGGTACCAACCGAGGCCCTCGGCCTTAAAACGGATTAGTTTTCCGCGCGGGAAGCGCTTGATGCTGGTGAGGTCTACCGAGAGTTCGCGCTCAACGTCTTCCACGATTTCACGCCAAAGATTTTTTGCCTTGGTGGAAATGAACGGAAGCACCGCAGCTGCGGCAACGTACTTGTAGCGGTCGTAGAAGTTTTTCGCGAAGGTCTTTACCTGGCCAAAGTTGAGCACCACTGCCTTGTCGCCCATGGCGTCGCTGAGTGGCTTCGAAAACTTGTCGATGCCGTTGGCGTCTAGGCGAAGGAACTGAATGATTACGTTTTCACCGAGACGGTTTGGAACGTTTGGATCGAACTCGTGACCCGATTCCTTGCGAACCTCGTAGTTGCCGAGACGCTCGTTGGCTAGGCGTAGCACGGTGGTTCGCATCAGCACCCACGGATAGGTTCCGGCAACTTTCCAGGTGAGTAGGTTGCGCGCGTTTTCAATCTTGTGGATTGCTGCGGTTACCTCACCCAACGAACTTTGTTGGGCGGAAAGTTTAGGCATTGTCGATCCAGTGCGACATGTTGTTTCGAGCAAGCTCCAGGTCGTCGTGGCGGCCGATGTCTAACCATGATTCGTGAATTGGGAAGGCAACCACCTTTTCACCTTTTTCACGAACGCGGTCGAGCAGGGTTGGCATGTCGCAGTATTCGCCGGCCTTGGCCAGCAGCAGTGCTTCCGGGGAAAGCGCGTAGATTCCGGCGCTAACCAACGAGCGGTGGGTTGGCTTTTCGCTGATCGAATCAACCACGTCGCCGTCGAGGTTCACAACTCCGTAAGGAATCTGGAACGAGTATTCGCGCACGCCGAGGGTGGCGGCAGCGCCCGTCTTCTTGTGATTCTTCACCAGCTGGCGGAAGTCGGTCTTGGTGAGCAGGTCTGAGTTCATCACGAGGAACGGCTCGGTGAGCTGCCCGTTTAGCTGAGCGATTGCACCGGCGGTTCCCAGCGGCTGGTCTTCGTGCAAGTACTCAACCTCAACGTCTAGCCACGCGCCGTCCTTGATGTGGTTTTCGATAACCTCGGCAAGGTAGTTCACCGAGATGTAAATCTTGCGGAAGCCCTGCGCGCGGAGGTTGCGAATTATGATCTCAATGATTGGAGTGTCACCAATCTTGAGCATCGGCTTCGGGGTGTCCAGGGTTAGCG
>JBDKLA010000072.1:0-7555 GCA_039795835.1 Actinomycetota bacterium
CCGGTGAGGGTCTGCACCGCTTTGTTGACCCTGTTGATGGTGAGGTTTACCTCTACTCGCAGTTTGAGGTTCCAGACAGCCGCCGTGTGTTCGCTGTTTTCGAGCAGCCTGACCTGAAGGCGACCTTCCAGTTTACGGCTACTACCCCGGCTCACTGGACCGTTATCTCGAACCAGACCACTCCTAAACCAGTTGCCTTGGACGGCGGCAAGGCCCTCTGGGAGTTCACCCCTACCCCACGTATTTCTTCCTACATCACCGCGCTTATTGCCGGTCCTTATGTTGGGGAAGTCTCCTCGTTGGTTTCTTCAAACGGCAAGACGATTCCGCTTGGTTTCTGGTGCCGTTCGTCATTGAAGCAGTACCTAGACCACGACTACCTGTTCGACATCACTCGCGCCGGTTTCGAGTTCTTTGAGAAGACCTTCTCGACTCCATACCCGTTTGAGAAGTATGACCAGATCATGGCTCCAGACTTCAACGCCGGTGCCATGGAAAACGCCGGTGCGGTTACGTTCAACGAGATCTATGTGTTCCGCGGTGCCGCTTCTGAGGCTATTCAGGAGCGCCGTGTGGTTACGGTGCTTCACGAGCTAGCTCACATGTGGTTCGGCGACTTGGTAACTATGCGCTGGTGGAACGACCTATGGCTAAACGAGTCATTTGCCGAGTACACCTCGACCCTGGCAACCGCTGAGGCAACTTCGTGGGATGAGGCTTGGACCACCTTCGCTTCTGGCGAGAAGGCTTGGGCTTACCGCGCCGACCAGTTGCCTTCGACTCACCCGATTGTTGCTGAGATCAACGACCTTGAAGACGTAATGATCAACTTCGACGGAATTACCTACGCGAAGGGTGCTTCGGTTTTGAAGCAGCTGGCCGCCTGGGTTGGTCGTGACGCGTTCGCTGCCGGTGTTGCCGAATACTTCAAGAAGCACGCTTTTGGTAACGCGGTACTTGCCGATCTTTTGGCTGAGCTCGAGAAGTCTTCTGGCCGTGACCTCAAGGGTTGGTCGAAGCAGTGGCTTGAGACCGCCGGTGTGAACAAGCTCGAGTTGGAGTTGGCAGTAGATGGCGAAGGCGTTATCTCGACCTTCAACGTGTTGCAGTCGGCGATTGCTGAATACCCAACCATTCGCGATCACCGCATGGCAATTGGTTTCTACAACCTCGTTGACGGCAAGTTGATTCGTACCGACCGTCTGGAACTAGACGTGACTGGCGTTTCGACTCCGGTTCCTTCGTTCATTGGCAAGAAGCGTCCTGATTTGATTCTTCTGAACGACGACGACCTTGCCTATGCCAAGATTCGTTTGGATGCGGCGTCGTGGCAATTTGCTCTGGCAAACCTCGACAAGTTCGAAGACTCGTTGGCTCGCACCATGGTTTGGATGGCTGCCTGGGACGCCATTCGAGACGGAGAGACTCCAGCTCGTGAATTCGTTTCGCTAGTGCTTGGCAACATTCAGGCCGAGACTCAGGGTTCGGCTCTGCAGACTCTGCTTCGCCAGCTGGTTACCGTGGCTCACTACTACGTGGCTCCGGAGACTCGTGAAGCAACTATTACGAAAGTTGGAAAGCGTCTCTGGGGATTGGCTCAGGCCGCAAAGCCTGGTTCAGACGCTCAGCTGATGTTCACTCGCTTCACCGCGAAGTTTGCCAACACCTCCGAACTTGGTGATGTTTTGGCTGGACTGCTGGACGGCTCGATTGCGCTTGAAGGTTTGACCATTGACCAGGACCGTCGTTGGGAACTGCTGATTGGCCTTTCGGCTCTCGGCCGTGTTTCGCAGAGCGAAATCGATGCCGAACTAGCCAAGGACAACACCGCCAACGGCCAGAAGTTTGCCTTCCACGCCGAAGCCGTGGTTCCAACCGCAGCAGCCAAGGCGGCTGTTTGGGATAAGTTGGTGAACGATGTTGACCTTTCGAACACGTTGGTGAACGAAGGTTCGCTAGCGTTCACCGAGGTTTGGGACACTTCCCTGCTCGAGGGTTACGTGGACAAGTACTTCGACATGGTGCTCAAGGCTTGGGAGTCGAGAACTTTCAAGATTGCCGAGTATCTGATCGAACTGCTTTACCCAACTCCGCTGGCTTCAGAAGCTTTGGTGGCTAAGACTCGTGCGTTCATCGAACGCCCGGAGATCGCCGCCATCCCAGCGATGAAGCGCATCGTGGTTGAAAACCTAGCCAACGTTGAGCGAGCACTAAAGGCACAGAAGGCCGATAAGTAATGAACACCGCTTGGTTCACCGAATTCTGGACTACGTACCAGACCCCGATTCACGTTGCGTTGATTCTGCTAATTGCAGTTATCGGTCGAGCGTTGCTTTTGGTTTCGGTGCGCCGAGTGGTTGCCGGAGTTGTTTCCGGCGTGAAGTCTGAGGCGAAGGCGGTGGCGATCGATTCGGATTCGCCACTCGCCCAAGCTCGCGTTGTAGCTCGCACCAAGACGATCGGTTCGGTGCTTTCGAACTTCATCACCTGGGGTATTGCTCTGATCACCGTGACCATGGTTCTAAACGAACTTGGGGTTCAGGTTGGTGCGCTAATCGCCGGTGCTGGAATCCTGGGTGCTGCGGTTGGTTTCGGTGCTCAATCTCTCGTTCGCGACCTAATCAGCGGTTTGTTCATCGTCTTCGAAGACCAGTTCGGTGTTGGCGACATCGTTGACCTCGGTGAAGTCAAAGGTGCAATCGAGGCAGTTGGGCTTCGAGTGACCCAGGTTCGAGATGTTGAAGGAACACTCTGGTATGTGCGTAACGGTGAGATTGCGCGAGTTGGAAACAAATCTCAGGGATTCACCCGAGTAATCGTTGATCTCTCGTTTGACACCTCGGTTGACATTGAAAAGGCTAAGGTCGCTCTGCTCGGCGCTGCTAAGAAGCTTAACAAGGAACAACTAATCGGCGCTGCCGAGGTTTGGGGTATTCAGGCTATTTCCGGCGACGGCATTGTGATTCGCCTGGTGCAGCAGGTTGCACCGAAATCTGGCGACGACGTGGCTCGTGAACTTCGCGCAGAGATTGCAAAGGCTCTCAAGACCGCCAAGCTTCCGCTTGCTACCTCTGGCGTTGTTGTAAACGTAAAGAAGTAATGGACGAAATCTTTTTCGAAGAAATCGGTGGAACCGAGACCTTCACCAAGCTCGTCGATAAGTTTTACGAAGGTGTTGCCAGCGACCCACTGCTGAGACCGATGTATCCGGAAGAAGACTTGGGTCCGGCGAAAGAGCGACTACGCATGTTTCTCGAGCAGTACTGGGGTGGGCCACACACGTATTCCGAGCAACGCGGTCATCCTCGCCTTCGAATGCGGCACAACGTGTTTCCGATTTCACCGGCAGCCAAAGACGCTTGGCTAAAGCACATGCGGGTTGCGGTGGATTCGCTAGAGCTTTCACCACTTCACGAGGCAACCCTCTGGGACTACCTAGACCGAGCGGCGCACTCGCTGATCAATACCCCGGGACGTTAGGCGAGCTCGCTTAGTCGAGCCTTCACGATCTTCTTGACCAGGTCTTTGGGCAAGACTTGCCCAGAACCGAACTGGAACGAGTTCTTCGAAGTTACGAAGTCTTGGAGATCAGTTGCGAGGCCGCTCAAGACGTCTGCGCTTGGAGTTGAAAAGCTCAGATGATTCTTGTGGGCACAGAGACCAACCACGATTTTGTCTTTGAACTTGAACTGCGCCGACTTCCACATAATTGCCTGTTCGAGACCAGGTTCAATTTCCAAAATGATCTCGCGCATGGCCTCAAGGGTCGAGCGCTTCGGCTCGTCCTGAGCTTGGATGTATTCGGTTACTTCTGCAGCAGACATGCTCAAAGTTTAGGCATACTTATCGAATGAAGTTCATCATTTTTGTCATCGACGACCAACTTGAAAAAGCCAGCAGCGGCGAGATGGAAGCCATCAACGCTTTCAACGACAAGCTGCAGGAAGACGGCCACTGGATTACCGCCGCGGGAATTAACCATGGCGAGGCGGCTACCGTCCTAGACAATCGCAACGGAGCCGGCATAGTGAACCCTGGTTCGCTCTACAACGAGGCCGAGCATTACAGCGGTTTCTGGCTAATCGAAGCGGCAGATAAAGACGAGGCACTAGCTCTGGCAGCCGCAGGATCTAAAGCTTGCAACCGCAAGGTTGAACTTCGCCCCTACCTTTAGAGGCTCTGAGCAACTCTAGAAAGTACGTGCCCATTCATCGGGCTGAGTCGCACCCAACCTTGAGTTTGGTAGATCGGCACAACCTCGTTCTCGGTCAGGAAACCGAGACCAGCTGCCACAAACGCCGCGCCGGTAGGAACCGGTGAGTCTCCGTGCATCGAGCGTCCCCAAATTTCTCCACGAATGCGAGCGGCAATCGGTCCACCAACCGACTCTGGAAGAGAGTCTGCAACCTCGGCGATGCCGTCCTTGGCTATTTGAGTGAGAAGCTCCTCAGAAACCTCACCGGCAAGTTCCCAACCACTTCGAGGCGGCTGGATTCCAGACCAAGGAGCGCGAACGGAATCTGGAAGAACGACCTGGTACTCGCCTTTCCAGTTTTCGTCGTTGGCAACCAGAGCCGCCAAGCGGTCCAGAACTGCAGTTATCGGCGCCACGATGTCTACTTCGGCATCCTCAAGTAATTCGCTAGTGCGAAGGCCAAGCACAGTTGGCCCCTTCTCCATGAGGCTTCCGGCGAAAATCGGAGCCACGTAGCAGGCCAGAACCTTTCCAAATGCGCGAATACGAACCATGCCGGCTGGGTCAAGTCGCTTAGCGCGAGTAAGGTAAGCCTGAAGGTCAATCGTTGAGGCGCGGTCGGCCAAGGTGAAGTCGTTTTTCATCTTTACCTAGACTAGCGATATGAGCATCGAGATACCGATACCTTCAGACCCTCTGGCACACCTGATTTCAACCTTGGACCTCAGCGACACCGGTGGCGCAAAGACCCGAGAAGACATCTTTACCGGCCCGAGCCAGTGGATGCCTCACGGACGCGTTTTTGGCGGGCAGGTGCTCGCACAGTGTCTCGTTGCGGCAACTCGAACCGTGGACGGCATTCGCCCAGTTCACTCGCTTCACGGTTACTTCCTACGGGCTGGAGATATTCGGCTACCAATCACCTTCTCGGTTGATCGTCTTCGAGATGGCCGTTCGTTCAGCACTCGTAGGGTTCAGGCTTATCAAAACGGTGAACCAATCTTTTCGATGATTGCCTCGTTCCAGGATGAAGACCCAGGCATCGACCACCAGGACCACTTCCCCACCGGAATTCCATCGCCGGAGACTCTGCCATCGGCAAAAGAGCTACTGGGCGACATCGATCACCCGGTTGCTCAGTATTGGGCGAACGCTCGCCCGTTCGACATGCGTCACGTTACCGATCCGATTTACTTCCGCGTTAGGGGCGAGCAGGTGGCCCACCAGGCGGTTTGGATTAGGGCTCTTGGCACTTTGCCCTACGACCAAAACCTGCACACCGCGGCGCTTGCCTATGTTTCGGATTACACGATTCTCGAGCCGATTTTCCGTCGTCACGGAATCGCTTGGACGCATGAGGGTTTGAAGAGCGCTTCGCTAGACCACGCAATGTGGTTCCACCGACCAGCGCGCGTGGATCAGTGGATGCTCTATGTGCAAGAGTCCCCGAGCGCACAAGGCGGTCGAGGACTCTCGCTGGGTCGAATCTTCTCCGAGGACGGCAAGCTGTTAGCCACCGTGGCTCAAGAGGGAATGGTTCGAATCCCTGAGGTTCGTTAGTCGCGGGTTAGGCGCCGGTAGGTTGAGCGGTGTGGTTTAGCCGCATCTGCACCCAAACGTTCAATCTTGTTCTCTTCGTAAGCTTCGAAGTTACCTTCAAACCAGTACCACTGGTCTGGGTTGTCGTCGGTGCCTTCGTAGGCCAAGATGTGGGTAGCCACGCGGTCCAGGAACCAGCGGTCGTGTGTGATCACCACGGCACAGCCAGGGAACTCGAGCAGCGCGTTCTCTAGGCTTCCCAGGGTTTCAACGTCGAGGTCGTTGGTTGGTTCGTCAAGTAGAAGAACGTTTCCACCTTCCTTGAGAGTTAGCGCGAGGTTCAAACGGTTACGCTCACCACCGGAAAGCACTCCGGCAGGCTTCTGCTGGTCTGGGCCCTTGAAACCGAATGCGGCCACATAGGCGCGTGAAGGCATCTCAACGTTTCCAACCTGCATGTAGTCGAGGCCACCGGAAACAACTTCCCAGAGGGTCTTCTCAGGGTCGATACCGCCGCGACTTTGGTCGACGTAAGAAATCTTTACGGTCTCACCGATCTTCAGCTCTCCGCCGTCGGCCTTTTCCAAACCAACGATGGTCTTGAACAGGGTCGACTTACCAACACCGTTTGGACCAATGACGCCAACGATTCCGTTGCGAGGAAGCGAGAAGGTTAGGCCGTCGATTAGCGAACGACCGTCGAAGCCCTTCTTGAGGTTCTTGGCCTCGATAACGACGTTTCCTAGGCGTGGGCCTGGTGGAATCTGAATCTCTTCGAAGTCGAGCTTTCTAGTGCGATCCGCTTCGGCAGCCATCTCTTCGTATCGGGCCAAACGAGCCTTCGACTTGGTCTGACGGGCCTTTGGCGACGAGCGAACCCAGTCGAGTTCGTCGCTGAGTCGCTTTGCTAGCTTGGCGTCCTTCTTACCCTGAACTTCAAGACGCTCGCGCTTCTTCTCCAGGTAGGTCGAGTAGTTACCCTCGTATGGGTAGGCGCGACCGCGGTCGAGTTCGAGAATCCACTCAGCCACGTTGTCGAGGAAGTAGCGGTCGTGAGTAACAGCCAAGACTGCGCCAGGGTACTTCGCTAGGTGCTGCTCTAGCCAAAGCACCGACTCTGCATCGAGGTGGTTAGTTGGCTCATCTAGAAGCAACAGGTCTGGCTTCTCCAGAAGCAACTTACAGAGAGCCACACGACGACGCTCACCACCGGAAAGGTGGGTAACCGGCATGTCGCCCGGAGGGCAACGAAGTGCGTCCATGGCCTGCTCAAGCTGGTTGTCTAGGTCCCAGCCGTCAACGTGGTCAATCTGCTCTTGCAGCTGACCCATTTCTTCGAGCAAGGTATCGAAGTCTGCGTCTGGTTCGGCCATCGCAGCCGAAATTTCGTTGAAGCGGTTGAGCTTGTCTTTGATGTCTTTTACGGCAAGTTCAACATTGCCAAGAACTGTTAGCGACTCATCGAGCGGTGGCTCCTGCATCAGCATGCCAACGGTGTAGCCAGGGCTGAGTCGGGCTTCACCGTTACTAGGCTGGTCGAGACCTGCCATGATCTTCAAAACCGAAGACTTACCGGCACCATTCGGGCCAACCACACCGATCTTTGCGCCTGGGAAGAAGGCAAGAGTTACGTCGTCAAGGATGACCTTGTCGCCGTGCGCCTTGCGCGCCTTGATCATTTGGTAGATAAATTCAGCCATGAAAGTGCCCTCTGCCGATAATTGTTTGCTTTGGATAAGTTTATCCTGCGTGAGTGATCGGCAGAGGGCATTGGCCAGGCGCACATCGAGGGGGAGGTTGCGCGCCTGGGGTCTATTTGGC
>JBDKLA010000073.1:0-11022 GCA_039795835.1 Actinomycetota bacterium
GAGGCACTGGTTAACGATCCAGAGTTCTACGCCAAGATGGGAATCGACCCAGCCGGGACAGTTACCCCAGCTGCCGCAGCCCAGCAGGTTCAGCAGGTTACCTCGGTAGTAGCCTCGGTTGCCCTGGTTTCGGCCGCTGCTGCCGGTGCTGCCGCCGCAGCTTCGGCAGCCGGTGGCGCGGCATCCTCAGCAGGAAGCTCATCGAGCGCGGCAAGATCTTCCGGCGGTGGCACTTCGAGCGCACGCACCGGCGGTAGTTCGTCATCTTCTTCATCGTCGTCCAGCTCTTCGTCTTCATCTTCCTCGTCCGGCAATTCAGGCGATGGTAGCGACAGCGATGGCGGCGGAGATTATGGAAACCTCGAGGCGGAGCACGACGACTTTGAAACCGAAGGCGCCGGCGTTGTTGACCGCCTGGGTATTTGGAAGCTCAAATTACTAACTGCACTCGACCGACCACTCACCAACTGGATTGAGCATTCCGCAAAGTTCTCCCCCGTGATCAGCCGTGTGCTGAACGATGGTTCTTACCTGCGAGCACTACTCGGCTCGGTTATGGGCATCGCCTACCTAGGAGCAATCGTCCTAGGCGTTGCCGCAGTTGATCCTTCAGTGCAAAACTTGGCAACCAGCGGACGCATCGGAATCCTGGTTGCAATCATGGCGATTGGCACTTTGGACGCACTGTTCGGAATCGTTGCGATGAGTGCTTTCGTGATCACCTCGATTGCGGTGCTTCACATCAACAGCGTTGGCGATGTGCGTTACCTACTCGCCATGTTCATCCTCGGCTTCGCACCTAGCATCATGGCCACCACTTTCCGCAAGATTCGCCGGCCAGCAATTGAAAACTTGGACGACGCCTGGGAACGCGTCGTTGACCTCGCCCTGATCGGTTTCATCTCGGTACTCACCGTGATGAGCCTGGTTGGTTCGGTGTCGGCCTTTGCAGGTAAGACCGTGCCGCTGAGCACCGATGTGAAGCCAATTGCACTGGCCATCGCAGCCGTAGCGCTCATGCGCGTGCTTCTCGAAGAGGCCGCCGCAAAGTTCGCACCGGATCGCCTCAACCGAATCAACCCAACCGAGGTTCCGGAGGTTCTCAGCTGGCAGCCTTGGGCCTCTCTGGTTCTCAAAGCCTCGGTACTTATCCTCATGATCGGCGGAATGGTAGGAATGGGTTGGCACCTTTGGGTGGGAACCTTCCTAATATTCCTTCCGGGAATCATCGGCATCATCTGGCCAGAACTTCCGAGTGTGAAGTGGATTCACGAATTCATCCCTGGCGGTGTTGGCGCGCTCGCCTTCGCTACCCTGATTTCGTCCTGGAGTGGCCAACTCGTCAACGCCCTGCTCGGAAAGTCTGAGCTCTACGGCCAGCTTTCGTTCATCCTCATTCCACTTCCGGTAATCCTGATTGCGATCATCGGAATGTTTGCCAAGCAAGAAGACAAGCTTTGGCAACGCACCAACAAGAAGTGGCTCTACATTGCCGGTGGTATCGCGGTCTTCGTGTTCACCATCCAGGTAACCGACTTCATCCCAACCATCCTCGGTTAGGGAATTTCGGGCTAACTCTGGGGGTTAGTCTTGTAAGAGCCTCATTAGGAGAAACTTATGCACCGTTTAGCCCGTCTCAGCCTTGCCAACCGTTCGGTTGTTGCCCTGGCCACCATCATCATCGCCGCATTCGGTGTGATCTCGCTCGGCGGCCTTAAGCAGGAACTCATTCCTTCGTTTGAAACCCCGCAGGCGGCCATCATCACCACCTACCCAGGTGCCTCTGCAGGCGTTATCGACAAGCAGGTTAGCCAGAAGATTGAGGCTCAGGTTCGCACCCTAGACGGCCTGGAAACCAGCACTTCGACCTCACAGAACAACCTGTCGATTGTTCGCGCAACCTTCAAATACGGCACCACCACCGCCAAGGTGAAGGAGAACCTAGCTGCTGTGATTGCAGCGGTTGAGGCTTCACTTCCAGACGCCGCCAAGCCAAAGGTTGTTGCCGGAAGCTTCGACAGCGTGCCAATCATTTCGCTGGGTATTTCTAGCTCAGACAACGAAAAGCTCGGACCAATTCTTGAAGATGCCGCCCCAACCGTTTTCGGTTCGATCGATGGCGTTCGAGACGTTACCGTTTCTGGCATCAAGGTCAAGCGAGTAAACCTCAAGCTCGACACCGCTCTCCTAGCCAAGAACGGCCTTAGCCAGCAATCGGTGACCACCGCACTTCAGCAGAGCGGTTTCGTTCTTCCGGCTGGAAGCATCCGAGACAACCAGGGTGAACTTTCGCTACAGATTGGTACCCCGGTTGAAAGCATCGCTGCTCTCAAGCAGGTCGCTCTGGTTCCATCTAGCACCTCGTTCTTTGCAACCACCATGACTCCGATGGGTCCGGTTACCGCACCGACCACCCCGAAGGTTTTGACCATCGGCGACGTTGCCAAGGTGACCTACGACTACGCGCCGGTCACCACCATCTCGCGCGTGAACGGCAAGGAAGTTCTAGCCGTAACCGTTACCAAGACTCAGGAAGGTAACACCGTTACCGTGGCTCACGGCGTCACCGACCGAATCAACGACCTTAAGGCCAAGATCGGCAACGACGTTGAGGTAACCACCATCTTCGAGCAGGCTTCTTTCGTTGAGAAGTCGCTCGAGCAGCTACAAACCGAAGGTCTCCTAGGTCTTGGCTTTGCGATCATCGTGATCTTGCTGTTCCTGCTATCGGTTCGCTCGACCCTGGTCACCGCCATCTCGATTCCAACCTCAGTATTGATTACCTTCATCGGTTTGAGTGGTCTCGGTTACTCGTTGAACCTGCTAACCCTTAGCGCTCTAACCATTTCCATCGGACGAGTTGTGGATGACTCGATTGTGGTCATCGAAAACATCAACCGCCACCTCTCCTACGGTGAACCAAAGAAGAAGGCAATTCTTCGAGCCGTCAAGGAAGTTGCCGGAGCCATCACCGCGGCAACCATCACCACGGTTGCGGTATTTGCACCAATCGCACTGGTTGGCGGCATCGTTGGTGAACTGTTCCGTCCGTTCTCATTCACTTTCTCGATTGCACTGATTGCGTCGCTGTTTGTTTCGCTAACCATCGTCCCAGTGATTGCCTACTGGTTCTTGAAGAGCCCGGCCGAGAAGGAATTCAAGACCGAAGCTGCCGCTAAGAAGCACGCGCTCGAGGTTCGCCAGGCCGAGGAAGAAAAGGAACGCAAGAGCATTCTGCAGCGCGGCTACCTACCGGTAATTCGCACCACTCAGAAGCACCCGGTACTAACCATCGTTGCCAGCGTTATCGTGCTGATTCTCACCTTCAGCATCTCTGGCCTACTGAAGTCTGACTTCATTGGAAGCTCTGGCTCAAGCTCGGTTATCGCGAACCAGAACCTACCTGCCGGCGCAACCCTGCAGCAGCAGTCGGACGCAGCCGCCAAGGTTGAGAAGCTGGTAAACGCCGACAAGGACGTAAAGGTCGTCCTGACCACAATCGGTTCATCCGGCGACGCCAGAACCGCCCTAGGCCTCGCTGCCGGCGGTATTCAGCACCAGATCACCCTCAAGGACGGCACCGACCTCGAAGCATTCAAGGCCCGCCTCCTCGAGGACGCCAAGAAGGACCCAACCCTAGGTGAGGTCAAGTTCAGCGCGGCCGGTGGTGGTAGCTTCGGTAACTCGAGCACCATCGACATCACCGTTTCCGCCAAGGACGACGCCGCGTTATTGGAAGGCGTAAAGCAGGTTCAGGACGCAGTTTCTGGAACCGTGGGAACCACCGAGGTGACCAACTCGCTCGCCGAAAAGCAGCGCACCATCCAGATCACGGTGAACAAGAAGAAGGCTGCCGCCAAGGGTCTCAGCGAAATCGCACTGAGCGGAATCGTTGGCAACCTGATGCAGCCAACCAAGATTGGAACGCTAAACGTTGAGAGCGTTTCAACCGACATCTATGTTGTTCCAAAGAAGCCTGCCACCACGGTTGCCCAGGTGAAGAACCTCAGCATCCCAACCATGGCTGGAAACGTGAAGCTATCATCCCTGGCAATCGTTCAGGTCGCTGAGATCCCAGTTTCGGTTACCACCGAAAAGGGAAACCGCACCGCCAAGGTGATGCTCACCCCAGACGGCAAGAACTTAGGTGCCACCACCGTTGAACTAAACAAGCGCCTTGCCAAGCTTTCACTACCAGCGGGTGTAACCGCATCGCTCGGTGGAATCTCGGCTTCGCAGGCTCAGTCGTTCAAGGATCTAGGAATGGCACTGTTGGCCGCTATCGCAATCGTGTTCATCGTCATGGTGGCCACCTTCCGAAGCATCCGTCAGCCGCTGGTTCTGCTGATCTCAATTCCGTTTGCAGCAACCGGCGCTTTCGTAGCGCTACTGGTAACCGACACCGCCCTAGATGTATCTGCCCTAATCGGTATGTTGCTCCTGGTGGGTATCGTGGTCACGAACGCCATCGTGCTAATTGACCTCATCAACCAGTACCGCCGCGAAGGCAAGGGAATTCAGGAAGCCATCATGGACGGCGCGCGTCAGCGACTACGCCCGATCCTGATGACCGCACTGGCAACCATCTTCGCCCTAACTCCAATGGCCATCGGAATCACCGGCAGTGGCGGATTCATTTCGCAGCCACTGGCCATCGTGGTCATCGGTGGTCTCTTCAGCTCCACCCTGCTCACCCTGATCATCGTGCCATGTCTCTACTGGCTCATCGAGGGTGGCAAGGAGCGTAAGGCCCTGAAGCCGAAGCGAGTAAAAACCGCCAAGGCTTAAGCGGAAGTTAGAATTGGGAGGTCTCAGGCATTGTCTGAGGCCTCCCCTAGTTTTAAGGCGTGATTACGATTAGCGACTACCTGGTATGGATCGACTGCGAGATGACCGGTCTCAATGTAGAAAAAGATTGTCTCGTTGAGATTGCCGTGGTCGTAACCGACTCCGAGCTAAACGTTCTCGACCCAGGCCTAGACCTCGTGATCAAACCGAACCCGGCATCGCTTGCGAACATGAACGAGTTCGTCACCGAGATGCACACCACCTCGGGCCTAATCACAGAATTCGAAAACGGCCACGACCTTGAAACCGCCGAACGCATGGTTCTCGAATACATACAGCGCTGGGTCACCGACCCTCGCCAAGCACCTCTCGCGGGAAACAGCATCGGCACCGACCGCATGTTCATCAACCGCTACATGCCAACCCTCGACGGCTTTCTTCACTACCGAAACATCGACGTCTCCAGCATCAAAGAGCTCACCCGACGCTGGTTCCCTAAGGTCTATTTCCAACTACCGAAGAAAGACGGCGGCCACCGAGCACTCGCCGACATCCTCGAGTCGATCAAAGAGCTTCAGTACTACCGCAAAACCGTATTCGTGGAACAACCGGGCCCAACAACCGAAGAATCTAAGGCAGCAGCACACTCTCTGTAGTGCTAAACTCTAAAGGTTGCGTAAGCAAACTTGGTGGGTATAGCTCAGCTGGTAGAGCACCTGGTTGTGGTCCAGGGGGTCGCGGGTTCAAGCCCCGTTACTCACCCCAACGAAATCCCTGTGGAGAACTTCCACGGGGATTTTTCTTTTACATAAAACTTGTCGCAACCTAATTGGCCACGCGAATTAGGCCTGGTTAAACGAATGGACCCGCGACAACGGGTCCTTCGTTTGATCACCAGAGTGATCCTTCGCAGATTTCAACCTCTTGAAATCCAGAAGCTCATCAACTACTGGATAAGGATAACAATCCTTGAGGTAACTGTTCAAGAGGTTGGATCGGTGTGTGGACCAATCAGTACGTGGTACTGAAAGGTGAGCGAGATGCGCAAGCTAGTCGTTCCAGCGGGTTTAAAAAGGTGGGTTATGAATGTCCTCGGACATCCCATCACTCAAGCCTTGGTAAAACTTCTTAGCGGGTAACCAATAAGACGAATGCCCCTGACTTAGGTCAGAGGAATTCGCGTCTGAACAGTTACTGGTTGGCTCGCTCGATGATGAGTTCACGAACACGCCCGGCATCTGCCTGACCCTTCATGGCCTGCATCACGGCACCGATTACAGCGCCGGCTGCCTGAACTTTACCTTCGCGAATCTTGTCAAGCACGTCTGGCTGCTTGGCGAGTGCCTCGTCGATGGCTGCCATTAGAGCACCATCATCTGAAACAACCTCGAGACCCTTGGCCGCAACGATTTCGCCTGGGTTACCCTCGCCTGCTAGAACTGCTGCCAAAACTTCACGACCGATACGGTCGTTGATCTTGCCAGCTTCAACCAGCGATGCCAACTCGGCAACCTGAGCTGCGGTTACGTTCAACTCGGCAACGTCCTTGTCGTCGGCGTTTGCGATTCGAGCAATCTCACCGGTCCACCACTTACGAGCAGCCTGCGGTGAAGCACCCGCAGCAACTGTCTCCTCAATCTGGTCTAGAAGCCCCGCGTTCACAACGTCGCGCAACTCTAGGTCGCTGAGGTTCCAAGCCGCCTGCAGGCGCTTACGGCGCTCCTGAGGGTTCTCTGGTAGAGAAGCGCGAAGCGACTCGATTAGCTCACGCGATGGCGCCACTGGAACCAGGTCTGGCTCCGGGAAGTAGCGGTAATCATCGGCATCAGACTTTGGTCGACCCGAAGAAGTGGTTCCCTTGTCTTCGTGCCAGTGACGGGTCTCCTGAAGGATGGTTCCGCCGTTGGCCAGAATGTGAGCCTGTCGCTGGATCTCGTAACGAACTGCGCGCTCAATCGAACGAAGAGAGTTGACGTTCTTAGTCTCGGTTCGAGTACCAAGCTTCTCAGTTCCGTGCGGACGAAGGGAAACGTTGGCATCACAGCGCACGTTTCCACGTTCCATGCGAGCCTCCGAAACGTCGAGTGCCTTCACAATGTCGCGAATCGCACGAACATAGGCGGCCGCCAACTCAGGAGCCTCAGCGCCTGCACCAAATACCGGCTTGGTCACGATCTCAATCAGCGGAACACCACCGCGGTTGTAGTCAACCAGCGAGAACTCAGCACCCTGGATTCGACCGGTGTTACCGCCAACGTGGGTTAGCTTTCCGGCGTCTTCTTCCATGTGAGCTCGTTCGATGTTCACCCGGAACACGTTGCCCGATGGAACTTCGATGTCTAGTCCACCTTCGAAAGCGATTGGCTCATCGAACTGTGAGGTCTGGAAATTCTTGGCAAGGTCTGGGTAGAAGTAGTTCTTGCGAGCAAAACGACCGGTTGGCTGAATCTCGCAACCGAGTGCCAAACCAATCTTGATCGCCGACTCAACAGCCTTCTTGTTCACAACTGGCAAAGCACCTGGCAAACCCAAACAGACTGGGCAAACGTTGGTGTTTGGCTCGTCTCCGAAGTCATTGCGGCAACCGCAGAACATCTTCGTCTTGGTGTTGAGCTCCACGTGAACCTCAAGACCAATAACTACCTCGAACTGCTCGAGCGCCTGCTCGTAGTTCATTAGTTCAGCCTTAGCCATTAGGCACCTGCCTTTACTTCTGGAGCGAAGTCAATCATTCGCTTGCCCCAAACACTTTCGTGAGCCTTCTCCAATACCGAACCAACCTCATAGAGCTTCTTGTCTCCACGAGCCGGTGCCAGTAGCTGAATCGAGGACGGCAGGCCATCCTCATCAGCCAAACCGTTCGGTAGCGACATTCCAGGAATTCCCGCAAGGTTTGCTGGAATGGTTGCGATGTCGTTTAGATACATCGCTAGCGGATCCTCGATCTTCTCCCCCAGCTTGAACGCCGTGGTTGGAGCAGTTGGCGAAACCAGAACATCCGCTTGAGCAAATGCAGCCTCGAAGTCGCGCTGAATCAGGGTGCGAACCTTCTGAGCAGAGCCGTAGTAGTCGTCGTAGTAACCACTCGAAAGAGCGTAGGTTCCAAGGATGATGCGACGCTTCACCTCAGGACCAAACCCCGCCTCACGAGTTGCCGCCATCACGCGCTCGATGGTTGGGTTACCCGATGGGGTAACTCTCAAACCAAAGCGCACGCTGTCGAACTTAGCGAGGTTCGATGAAGCCTCAGCAGGCAAGATCAAGTAGTAAGCGGCAATCGCATACTGGAACGATGGGCAGGAAACCTCAACAATTTCCGCTCCAGCAGCCTTCAACAGCTCCAACGACTCGTTGAATCGCGCCGAAACTCCGGCCTGGAATCCTTCGCCAGAAAGCTCCTTGATTACACCAACGCGAACGCCAGCCAGAGAACCGTTCTGCGCAGCCGAAACCATCGACCCCAGCGACTCAACCAGCGAAGTGCTGTCACGCTCGTCGTGCCCAGCAATCACATCGTGAAGCAAAGCAGCATCCTGCACGTTGCGAGCTACCGGACCAATCTGATCCAACGACGAACCGAGGGCAATCAAACCGTATCGGCTTACCGCTCCATAGGTTGGCTTAGTTCCAACGGTTCCAGTCATAGCAGCCGGGTAGCGAATCGAACCACCGGTATCAGAACCGATTGCCAAAGGAGCCATGAAAGCACCAACAGCAGCAGCCGAACCACCACCGGAACCACCTGGAATGCGGTCAAGCGACCAAGGGTTAGCCGTTGGCCCATAGGCCGAGAACTGGGTGGTTGAACCCATAGCGAATTCATCCAGGTTGGTCTTACCAAGAATCGGCATCATCTCAGCACGAAGCTTAGAAACCACGGTCGAATCGTATGGAGGAACCCATCCCTCAAGAATCTTCGAACCAGCAGTGGTTGGTTCATCAATGGTGGTCAGGTTGTCCTTCACCGCGATTGGCAAACCAGCCAACGCAGGCAAAACAGCACCAGAAGCACGAAGACGATCAACCTCAGCCGCGGTAGCCAAAGCCCCGGAAGCATTCACGTGCAAGAAAGCATTAACAACGCCATCAATCTCGGCAATGCGATCAAGGTGCGCCTGAGTCAATTCAACCGAAGTGATTTCCCCGGAAACCAACTTCGCCAGCTGCTCGGTAGCAGTCAATTTCACCAACGACATTGTCTACTCCTCATCCAAAATCGCGGCCACGCGGAATCGTCCAGATTCCGAATCTGCCGAACCGGAGAGCGCCTGCTCCTGAGTTAACGAAGGAATTACAACATCTTCTCGATAAACATTTGTCATCGGAATTGGGTGACTTGTGGCAGGAACATCACCTGCAACCGCAGCCTTCAAAGTGGCTGCCGAATCGACAATCAAACCCAATTGTTCGGCAAAGCGATCAACTTCGGCATCCGTCACATCGATTCGAGCGAGGTGGGCCAAATGGCGCACAACGTCGGGGGTAATTTCTGACACAGTAAAGTCCTTTTGGGGCGTAAATACGGGGATGTAACAAGTCTACTTCACTTAGGTTTTTACCTGTTCTAAGGGTAAGATTTTGCCTTGTAGGTCCGTTACCGTGACCAAAGATTTCCAACCAAACAGGAGCAAAAATGGCTGACGAATTTTCACTAGAGATGCGTGGCTACAAGAAGGACGAAGTAGACCGCGTTGTCGCCGACCTCCGCGCCGAGCTCGACCACGTTCGCGACTACAACTACTCCGCATCAGCTGAAATCGAACAGCTCAAGAGCGAGAACGAACAGCTCAAGAAGAAGAAGTCCACTCCTGGCTATGCCGAACTCGGTGCCCAGTTCGAAAGCACCCTCCGCCTAGCCGAAGAGCAGGCCAAGAAGCTAATCTCCGACGCCGGCCAGGACGCCATCCGCGTTCGCGAGACCGCCAAAGCTGAATCAGAGCAGCTAACCCGCCGCGCTCAGCAAAAGGCCGACCAGCTAATCGCCGAAGCCGAAGCACGCCTAGCAGAAGCAAAGATCGAAGCAGAGCGCCTAAGCAACGAAATCCTTAACACCGCCAAGGCTCGTGAAGCCGAAGCTCTTGAGAAGATCGGTACCGCCCAGCGCGAAGCCGCAGCCATCAAGTCTGAAGGTGAGCGCTACTCAGCCGAACTTCGTGCTCAGGTTCACCGCGAAACCGAAGAGGCTCGCGCACTAGCAACTGAACTCAGCCAGCGCACCGCTCAGGCACGAGTTGAACTCGAAGCAGAACTAAAGACCAAGCGGGACGAAGCCGAGCAGGAAGCCCTTCGCCTCTACCAGAACGCTGTTGCCCAGGCTCAGCAGGTTTCCGACGAAGCTAACGCCAACTTCACCGACGCATCGAACCGCGCAGCAGAACTGCTCAGCGAAGCCGACCGCATCAGCCGCGAAGCACAGGCCGCAGCAACTCAGCTTGCCGAAGACACCCAGCGCACCGCCACCAACCTCATCAACCAGTCGCGTCGCCGCGCTGAAATGCTTTCCCGCAAGGCCGAAAGCTTCGCCAACAACGCAATCCGCGAAAGCGAAGACCGTCTAAGCAAGATGAAGAACGAGCGCGCAGAGATCGAAGAGTTCCTAAACTCCCTCAAGTCGCTAATGTCGACCGATGCAATGGTTGCTGCGGACGAGAACGCTGCTAGCGCTGAATAACTAACGAATTCGCTGTAAGAACTCGGCTTCATCGATAACTTCGATGCCGAGTTCTTCTGCTTTAACAAGCTTTGAGCCAGCGCCTGGCCCAGCGACCACAAATGTTGTGTTTTTGGAGACGGAACCGGAGGCCTTGCCACCGCGGCTAATAATCGCTTCCTCAGCTTGCTCTCTCGTCATCTGTGTCAGAGTTCCGGTTACTACGATAGTTTTGCCCGAGAAGATTCCTTCGGTTGTGCCCGCTACGAAGTTTGGGGTGGCGGTTTGAACGCCGCATTCTTGCCAACGGTTGACGATATTTCGATGCCAGGCGATTGTGAACCATTCGATGAGGCTGTCGGCGATGATGGTGCCAACGCCGTCCACTGCTTCTAGTTCGTCCTTGTTGGCGTTGAAGATGGCTTCCAGTGAGCCGAACTTACTGGCGAGTGCTCTAGAGGCTACTGGGCCGACATGGCGGATGTTTAGGGCAACCAGGATTCTCCAGAGAGGTCTGGTCTTTGCTTCTTCAAGGTTCTTTAGAAGCTTGGTGGTTACTTCGGCTGGGGATCCGTCTTTCTTTT
>JBDKLA010000074.1:0-4719 GCA_039795835.1 Actinomycetota bacterium
TGAGCATTGGTTTTGGTGAGTGTGGCCCAAAATAATGCGGCACGGAGAACACCATGGCTAGAAAAAAAGCCGAAACCGAAGCACCTGTAGAAGTTGTAGCTGAGGTAGCAGAAAAGAAACCAACACGCTCGCGCAAGCCAAAGGCTGAAGCGCCAGCGGAGAAGCCAGCCAAGGCAACTAAGTCGGCCAAGCCTGCAAAGGAAGCGAAGCCAGAGGTTGCAGCTCCATCGGCAACGTCATTGCTGTTTATGGCACCAGATCTTCCGACTCCGGTAATCGACCCGAAGCGTAACAAGCCGGTCGACGACAAGCCATCCGATGAAAGTCACCGACGCACCCGTACTCGTCGCCGTTCCGGCGAAGACGTACCAGGTGAAGTTCCACCGAACGCAGTCGTTAAGGTGCGCACCCCGCGCGAACCTAAAGAACCGAGCAACGAGCCACAAAAGGTTCGCGGTTCAACTCGCCTCGAGGCCAAGAAGCAGCGTCGCCGCGATGGCCGCGATGCTGGCCGTCGTCGTAACACCGTAACCGAAAGTGAGTTCCTCGCTCGTCGCGAAGCGGTGGACCGCACCATGGTGGTTCGCTCGAAGGACGGCAAAATTCAGATCGGTGTGCTCGAAGACCAGATTCTGGTTGAGCACTACGTAGCCAAGTCATCGGAAGCCTCACTAATCGGCAACGTTTACCTAGGTAAAGTTCAGAACGTTCTTCCTTCCATGGAAGCTGCATTCGTAGACATCGGTCGCGGCCGAAACGCAGTGCTTTACTCGGGTGAAGTCGACTGGGAACTGGCTGAGACCGGCAACCAGCCACGCCGCATTGAGCTCGCACTGAAGTCCGGCGACACCGTCCTAGTTCAGGTAACCAAGGATCCGGTAGGTCAGAAGGGTGCCCGACTAACCTCGGCCGTTTCGCTGCCTGGTCGTTACCTGGTTTACGTTCCAAACGGCAGCATGAACGGAATCTCCCGCAAGCTACCGGAGACTGAACGCACCCGACTTAAGCGCATTCTCAAGGAAGTCTTGCCAGAGGACGCCGGTGTAATCGTTCGTACCGCCGCCGAAGGCGCTACAGAAGAGCAGCTAACCCTCGACGTTCAGCGTTTGCAGAAGCAGTGGGAAGACATCCAGAAGAAGGTCGCCAAGTCTCAGGCTCCGCTACTTCTTCACAGCGAACCAGACCTACTGATCAAGATCATCCGCGATGTTTTCAACGAAGACTTCCAGAAGCTGGTTATCTCGGGCGACGACGCACGCGAAGCTATCGAGGGTTACCTTTCGGCAGTGGCACCAGATCTTCTCGAGCGAGTCGAAAACTACTCGGGCGACCGAGACATCTTCGACGAGTACCGAGTTGGCGAGCAGATTTACAAGGCTCTCGAGCGTAAGGTCTACCTGCCTTCCGGTGGTTCGCTGGTCATTGACCGCACCGAGGCCATGACCGTGGTTGACGTAAACACCGGCAAGTTTGTTGGTTCCGGTGGAAACCTCGAAGAAACAGTAACCAAGAACAATCTGGAAGCCGCCGAAGAAGTGGTTCGCCAGCTTCGTCTTCGCGACATCGGTGGAATCATCGTCATCGACTTCATCGACATGGTCCTGGAATCGAACCGCGACCTCGTGCAGCGTCGCCTGATGGAATGCCTCAGCCGCGACCGCACCAAGCACCAGGTTGCTGAGGTTACCTCGCTCGGTCTTGTTCAGATGACCCGTAAGAAGCTTGGAATTGGTCTTCTGGAGACCTTTAGCGAACCTTGCGACATCTGTGCCGGCCGCGGAGTCATCGTTCACCACGAACCGCACATGCGTCCTAGTAACAACCGCAACGTTGACTCGGCTCCGAAAGAGCAGGGTAGTGGTAATGGTAAGGGCAAGAAGAACCGCAACCAGCCTCCAAAGCAGGAGGTTGCCAAGGTGGTTACCGCCGAAAGTGCCGAGCAAATCAACAACTTGGTAGCCCAGATCGCGGCCAGCACCATCGGTGAGGGCTCGAAGCCAGCAGTTGGCGAAGACAAGACTCTGGACTCGGTTTTGGAGGCTCTACCAGAGCCAACCCAACCGGGTTCGGCCAAAAAGAAGTCCAAACGAGTAACTTCGGGCGGCATCATCACCCCAGTAGCAGAAACAGAAACCGAAAAGAACGACTAGAGCTGTTTGACTAGCAGGCCACTTTGCCTGTAAAGTTGAGTAGTTGCCCGCTGTGTATTCGCGGGCGGTCATCAAAGTCTTTTTAGAAAAGGTAAAACCGTGGTTTACGCAGTTGTTCGATCTGGCGCTCGCCAGGAGAAGGTGTCGGTTGGCACCATCGTGACCCTTGACCGTTTGAAGTCGGCCGAAGGTGAGACCATCACCCTTCCAGCTCTTCTGCTAGTAGACGGCGAGAAGGTAACCACCGACGCTGCAGCTCTAGCCAAGGTAAAGGTATCGGCTAAGGTTCTAGGCGACCTACGTGGTCCAAAGATCGTTATCCAGAAGTACAAGAACAAGACCGGCTACAAGACCCGCCAGGGTCACCGCCAGGACCTAACCCGCGTCCAGGTCACTGAGATCAAGTAAAGGACTGAGCAAAAATGGCTTCCAAAAAAGGTGTTAGCTCTACCCGTAACGGCCGCGACTCGAACGCACAGCGCCTAGGCGTCAAGCGTTACGCAGGTCAGGTTGTAAACGCCGGCGAAATCATCGTTCGTCAGCGTGGCACCCACTTCCACCCGGGCGTAAACGTAGGCCGCGGCAAGGACGACACTCTGTTCGCTCTTTCTGCAGGCGCCGTTGAGTTCGGTGTCAAGGGCGGTCGCCGAGTCGTAAACATCGTTGCGGCTTAGTCGAAAGACAAGACTGTTGGAAGGCGAGCCAATTGGCTCGCCTTCTATCTTTTTAGAGAGGTGAAGGAATGATTCAATTCGTTGATCAGGTGACCCTTCACCTGCGCGCCGGAAACGGTGGCGACGGCTGTGTTTCAATCAAGCGTGAGAAGTTCAAGCCTCTCGCTGGTCCGGATGGCGCTGATGGCGGTAACGGTGGTTCAATCAGCCTGGTTGCGGATCCAGATGTAACTACCCTGCTCGAATACCACTTCCGACCAAATCAATCTGGTGGCGACGGCGCGGATGGCGCCGGAGACTTCCGCAACGGTGCTCACGGCAAAGACGTAATCCTGCCGGTTCCAGTTGGAACCGTGGTCAAGGACGCCAAGGGCAAACTGATTGCAGACCTCGACGAAGCTGGAATGACCCTTCTGGTTGCCGAAGGCGGTCAGGGAGGCCTTGGAAACGCAGCGCTTTCAAGCCACAAGCGCAAGGCTCCTGGTTTTGCACTTCTCGGTGTTCCAGGTTGGTCGGGCAACGTCATTCTCGAGCTCAAGACCGTGGCCGATGTTGCGCTCGTAGGCTACCCAAGCGCCGGTAAGTCCAGTTTGATCGCCGCTATGTCGGCAGCTCGTCCGAAGATTGCCGACTATCCGTTCACCACTCTTCACCCAAACCTCGGCGTGGTTCAGGCAGGGGAGACCCGCTATACAATTGCCGACGTTCCAGGTCTTATCGAAGGTGCCAGCAAGGGCAGGGGCCTCGGGCTTGAATTCCTAAGACACGTTGAGCGCTGTGCAGCTCTTCTTCACGTGCTCGACTGCGGAACCCTTGAGCCTAACCGCGACCCAATCACCGACCTCGACAAGATCCTTCACGAGCTACGTGAATACCAGGTTCCTGAGGGTCAGATTCCCCTGGCAGAGCGTCCGCAGCTGGTCGCGCTGAACAAGGTCGACATGCCCGACGCCCGCGAAATGGCCGAATTTGTAAAGGCAGATCTTGAGGCTCGCGGCTACCAGGTGTTTGAAGTTTCAGCAGTTAGCCGTGAAGGTTTGAAGGAACTCAACTTTGCTCTTGCCAAGTTGGTTGAAGAACATCGCAAAGACATCGCCGCCAGTGTTCCACCTCGTCAAAAGGTTCAGCTCATGCAGGCCAAGCGCCGAAGTGGCGAAAAGGAATTCGAAGTCACCCAAGAAGTCTGGGGCGATGAAATCGTCTACCGAATCGTTGGTGCGAAGCCTGAGCGCTGGGTTGCCCAAACCATGTTTGGAAACGAAGAAGCCGTTGGTTACCTCGGCGACCGCCTAGCAAAACTAGGCATCGAAGATGAACTCTTCCGCGCCGGAGCCATCGCTGGCGACACCGTGGTGATTGGTCCTGGCGCTGGCGTGGTCTTCGACTGGGAGCCAACCATCAACGCCGCCGCAGAACTTATCTCGGGCCCTCGAGGCACCGATGCTCGTATCGACCAGCGTGAACGACGCACCACCAAGGAACGTCGTGAAGAATACCAAGACATGATGGATCAACGAGCCGCACTTCGAGACGAATTCGAGCGCGAGCGTAAGGCTGGCAAGTGGAACGTTGAGCGTGAAATCAAGGAGGAAGACTAATGGCCATCTTTGATGCTCGTCAAATCCCTTCGGCCAAACGAATCGTTGTAAAGGTTGGCTCTTCCTCGATCAGTGGTTCGAACGCCGGTCAGTTGGAAACTCTGGTGGCAGCTCTCGTCGAAGCCCACAAACGCGGAAGCGAAGTCGTCCTGGTTTCTTCCGGTGCTATCGCAACTGGTATGCCGCTTTTGAACCTGGAATCGAAGCCGGAAGACCTTGCCACCAGCCAAGCGCTTGCTTCGGTTGGTCAGAGCCGTCTAATCGCCCGATACCAATCCGAACTCGAGAAGTCCAACA
>JBDKLA010000075.1:0-6188 GCA_039795835.1 Actinomycetota bacterium
TCGCCTTCGTTCCGCAACTTCCTCGAAGAAAACCGTGCCGATCTAGCTGCCGACTTGATTGTGGTCGCCGACTCGGCCAACTGGTCGGTCGACGTACCAGCGCTGACCACCTCCTTGCGTGGCCTGGTCTCGCAGGTAATCGAAGTTCAAACCCTTGACCACTCGGTTCACTCGGGTATGTTCGGTGGCGCGATTCCAGACGCGATGACCGCGACTATCAAGCTCCTTGCCACCTTGCACGACGAGAACGGTGATGTTGCCGTCGCAGGACTCCACCACGCACCGGCTTCGGGTTTGACCTACGACGACGCGACACTGCGCACCGACTCAGGTCTTCTCGATGGTGTTTCACAGCTCGGTACGGGCGATGCGATCGACCGCATCTGGAACAAGCCAGCTATCACGGTGATCGGCATCGACGGCCAGACGGTCGCTCTGTCGTCAAACACCATGCTGCCAAGCGTCAAGGCCAAGATCTCGATGCGCATTGCACCGGGGGATTCACCGGAACAAGCACTGGACGCCTTGCGCGCGCATCTCAACGCCAATGTACCGTGGGGCGCGCGACTCACGTTTGGCGAAACCGAACTCGGCAAGCCTCACGCTGCTCCGACCGATACCTGGTCGCACCGACTTGCCTCGCAGGCTCTGACTGCCGCTTGGGGCAACGAATCGGTCAATATCGGCATCGGCGGTTCGATCCCGTTCATCGCTGACCTGGTCGAGCTGTTCCCGAAGGCCCAGATTCTGGTTACCGGTGTCGAAGATCCAGATTCACGTGCCCACAGCCCGAACGAATCGCTTCACCTCGAGACCCTCCGACGCGCAATTCTCGCCGAGTCGCTGGTTCTTCTAGAGGCGAACGACATTCTCAATCCCTAGGAATAGTTTTCGCATCAGAGCGACTTATTCTTAATGCAGCAATTCGAGCAAACAAAAGGATTCATCATGACTAACACCATCGATGCAGGCATCAAGCTAACCGAGCAGGCACAGTCGAAGGTAAAGGCTCTCATCTCGGCTGAGAATCCAGTGGATGAGAACGGCAACCCAGTCGAACTCCGTCTGCGCATCGCCGTAGAGCCGGGCGGTTGCTCAGGTCTTCGTTACCAGCTGTTCTTCGACGAGCGCGTCGAAGACGGCGACTCGATCCACGACTTTAACGGCGTTGAGGTCATCGTTGACCGCATGAGCGTTCCAATGCTAGATGGCGCAACCATCGACTTCGAAGACACCATCCAGAAGTCAGGCTTCACCATCGACAACCCAAACGCTGTCGGAACCTGCGCCTGCGGCGACTCGTTCAACTAGTCTTAACGGCGCTCGCGCCACAGAAGCAACGCCAAGTCCCGAACCGAGAAAATCGGTCGGGATTTTGGCTTTTAAGTGCCATTTAGGTGTGTTTTTTGGCACTTGACAACGGTTGCTGGGAATAGACTTAGAAAGTAACGATTCGAAACGTGAAGGGTCGATTGTGCTTCAAAAACGTGGAGCTAAGTGGGCAGTAGCCGCACTAGCAACCTCTGCAATGTTTGCTTTGACTGGCTGCTCTCAGCAGCAACTAGACCGTGGTCTGCTTCCTGGGTCGCCAGACGCAACCGGCGCCGAAGCAACCAACCATGTCAAGTCGATTATTGGCCTCTGGACTGGCTCATGGGTCGTCCTTTGGGGCGTAGGAATCATTGCCTGGGCACTGATGGCGTATGCGATCATCGCCTACCGTCGCCGCAAGGGCGACAACTCGCTTCCAAAGCAGATTCGCTACAACAACCCGATCGAGACCCTCTTCACCGTGGTCCCGTTCATTCTCGTCATCGGCTTCTTTGCGTTTACAGCTAAGACGATGACTGAGATCGAGACTCCTTATACCAACCCTGACGTCAAGATTCAGGCAATTGGCAAGCAGTGGAGCTGGGACTTCAACTACGAAAAAGAAAACACCTACGAGACCGGCATTCAGGGTCAGGGTGTCACCGAGGCTGACGTTGCCAAGCTGCCAACCCTGTGGTTGCCAGTCAACAAGAAGATCCAGATTGATCTCTCGGCTCGTGACGTAAACCACAGCTTCTGGGTAATTGACTTCCTCTACAAGAAGGACATGATTCCTGGCAAGACCAACCACATGTACTTCGAGACCACCAAGACCGGTGAGTACCGCGGTAAGTGTGCAGAGCTTTGTGGCGAATACCACTCGATGATGCTCTTCAAGGTGAAGGTCGTTACTCAGGCCGAGTATGACGCCCACATCGCTAGCTTGAAGGCTGCCGGCAACGTTGGCCAGCTCGACGACAAGTACAACCGAAACCAGAATCTTCCTGGTGACAACCCACCGAACGAGGGCTAAGCAAAAATGGCAACTGCAACCGCAACAGCAACCGCTAACGCAATCTCGACTCGCAAGAAGTCGAAGGGTGAACTTGTAGTCGATTGGATTACAACGACCGACCACAAGAAAATTGGTTATCTATACCTGATTACCAGCTTTATCTACTTCCTCATCGGTGGCGTCATGGCGCTACTCATCCGTGCACAGTTATTCGCCCCGGGTCTAAACATCGTTCAGACCAAGGAGCAATACAACCAGCTCTTCACAATGCACGGCACGATCATGCTCTTGATGTTTGCGACCCCACTGTTCGCGGCCTTCGCAAATATCCTGATGCCTGTTCAGATTGGTGCGCCAGATGTGGCCTTCCCACGTCTAAACGCCATCGCTTACTGGTTCTACTTCTTCGGCTCGCTCGTGGCCGTCTCGAGCTACTTTACCCCTCAGGGTGCTGCAAGCTTCGGTTGGTTCGCGTATGCGCCGCTCTCGAGCACGACCTTCTCGCCGGGCATAGGTGGCGACCTGTGGGTATTTGGTTTGGCCCTCGGTGGCTTCGGAACCATCATGGGTGGTGTCAACTTCGTAACCACGATTTTGACCATGCGTGCTCCTGGTATGACCATGTTCCGTTTGCCGATATTCACATGGAACACGCTGGTTACCTCGATTCTGATTATCATGTGCTTCCCTCCGCTAGCGGCTGCGCTGTTCGCGCTTGGAGCTGACCGCCGCTTCGGTGCTCACATCTTTGACCCGGCTAACGGTGGCCCAATGCTTTGGCAGCACCTGTTCTGGTTCTTCGGCCACCCTGAGGTTTACATCCTTGCTCTGCCGTTCTTCGGCATCATCTCGGAAGTTTTCCCTGTCTTTAGCCGCAAGCCGATCTTTGGTTACAAAACACTGGTCTATGCAACCATTGCAATCGCGGCCCTCTCGATGACCGTTTGGGCGCACCACATGTACGTGACCGGTTCGGTGCTGCTGCCGTTCTTCGCATTCACTACCATGCTGATTGCCGTTCCGACCGGTGTGAAGGTCTTCAACTGGATTGGAACCATGTGGAAGGGCTCGATTAGTTTCGAGACCCCAATGTTGTTCTCGCTAGGCTTCTTGACCACCTTCATTTTCGGTGGTTTGACCGGTGTTATCCTCGCGTCGCCAACCCTCGACTTCAATCTCTCAGACGGTTATTTTGTGGTCGCGCACTTCCACTACGTAATCTTCGGAACCGTTGTGTTTGCGATGTTCGCGGGTATCTTCTTCTGGTACCCAAAGATGACCGGCAAGCTCCTCAACGAGCGCCTCGGCAAGATTCAGTTCTGGTTGCTCTTTATAGGCTTCCACGGCACCTTCCTAATTCAGCACTGGATTGGTATCGAAGGTATGCCACGTCGTTACGCTACCTACCTCCCAGAGGACAACGTGACCTGGATGAACCAGCTTTCGACCTACGGTTCGATGGTTCTGGCGCTCTCGTTCCTTCCGTTCCTCTGGAACGTCTGGATCACCCACCGCAAGGGCGAGCGAACCAACCTCAACGACCCTTGGGGCTACGGCCGTTCACTTGAGTGGGCTACCGCATCTCCATTCCCGCGACACAACTTCACTTCGATTCCACGTGTTCGTTCAGAGTCACCAGCGTTCGACCTCAACCACCCAGAATTCGCGGCTCCTGAAGCAAAAGCCGCCGCAAAGAAGGGCTAAAAAGATGAAATTCAACGGAAGACTCTTCTGGTTCCTAGCCGCGTTCTACATCATTGATGCGATCGCCTACGCCGTTTGGTTCGCTCTTGACAACCAGAATGAATCTGCGTCAGCTAATTGGTTTGGATTCCCATTTGAACCAATCGGCACTGCGGCGATTGCGATGCTCGGAATTATGTCTATCTTCTTGGCGTTCTACGTCGCGAAGACCGACAAGTCACAGGGACCAGTTCCTGAAGACCTTCTAGACGCAAACATCGAAGACGGAGACACCGAAATTGGTTTCTTCGCTCCATGGAGCTGGTGGCCATTCTTCCTAGGTCTTTTCGGCGCCTTGGCGTTCGCCGCATTGGCGATTGGCTGGTGGCTGTTCTTCATCGCCTTCCCACTTGCTCTGGTAGCAATCATCGGCTTTGTCTTCGAGCACAGCCGCGGTCGCTTCGCACACTAAGCATTTAGCTAAGGACAAACCCCACGATTCGTCGTGGGGTTTTCTTTTACTTGCGCTATAGGTGGGCGGGGTTCGCGCTAATGGAGGGGAGTGGCGCTCCTGAACAGGGAACCTAGATGCCTTCGCAGCGCAGAATCAAACCGCTAAACCGGCACAGAACCGAACCGGCACAGAACCGAACCGGCACAGAACCGATTTGCTAACCCTTGAAAACGGCCTCGAGCTGCCAACCGTCTGGGTCGATCACATACGCGGCAAAGTATGAGTCACCGAACTCGGCCCAGACCTTCGGCCCACCGCGGTCGGTGGCCCCTAGGGCTAGCGCGACCTCGTGGAACGTTGAAACTGCCTCACGGCTCGGTGCAGCGAACGCCAGGTGGAAGCCCTGGCCGGCCGCTAGCGCCTCTGAGTGACGCTCCTTGAGCGTGAACTTGTCTTTGCCGTCCTCAACGCCGTATCCGATGGCCTGGTGCTGCTCGCCGGGGCGGATGTCTTCCCACACACGTCGATAGCCGAGCGCTCCGAGGCAGGAGTCATAGAAGGCACCGGAGCGCTGCAGATCGCTAACGCCGATGCTGATGTGATGAAGCATTCGTTCAGTCTAAAGAAGAAGGCCCGCACGATTGCTCGTACGGGCCCGGAATCAACCGAGGTCGATTACTTCTTCTTTGCAGGAGCCTTCTTGGCAGCTGGCTTCTTTGCAGGAGCCTTCTTAGCAGCCTTAGGGGCTTCGATTGCTGCGTGGTCCTCGTGACCGTGTGAGTGGGCTGCTGCCAACTCGGTAGCGGTCACTGGAGCAATTCGGTCCTCGAAGTAGAAGCGGCTGACTGCTGCACGAACGCGAGCACCAACGGTGATCTTGCCTTCTGCGTTTGGACGAGCCAGAGTCGGCTTGTAGTCCTTGAAGTCAACGAGCTTCCAGAGCTCGTACTTGTCTAGCGGCTCGTGAACCTCGATGTATTCACCGTGAGGCATACGAACGATGCGACCGGTCTCGCGACCGTGTAGCACGATTGCCTGGTCCTTGCGCTGTAGCGAGAGGCAGATGCGCTTGGTCACGATGAACGCAATGATCGGAGCCACGATGAGCAGGATCTGCATTGTGGTCAGAACCTGGTTCAGCGATAGACGGAAGTTAGTTGCCAAAAGGTCAGTGGCTGCACCGGCCCATAGAACCGCATAGAACACGACACCGGCTGCACCGATAGCGGTACGGGTTGGAGCGTTGCGTGGACGGTCAAGCACGTGGTGCTCGCGCTCGTCGCCGGTGACCCACTTCTCGATGAATGGGTAGGCGCCAACGAGAACTAGGAACACGAGCAGCACGATGATCGGGAGCAAGATGTTCCACGACCAGGTGTAGCCGAACCAGTAGGTCTCTAGGTGGCTTGGAGCGAGACGGAGAGCACCGTCGGCCCAACCGATGTACCAGTCAGGCTGAGTACCAGCCGAAACAGGTGATGGGTCATAGCCACCGTAGTTCCAAACCGGGTTGATGGTGATGGTAGCTGCGATGAGCATGATCACACCGAACACGATGAAGAAGAAGCCACCAGCCTTGGCAACGTAAACAGGCATCAGTGGGTAACCTACGACGTTGGTGTCCTTGCGGCCTGGGCCCGAGTAGTGGGTGTGCTTGTGGATGACCACCATGAACAGGTGGATGACGATGAAGACCAGAATCAGAGCTGGAATCAGAAGGATGTG
>JBDKLA010000076.1:0-6710 GCA_039795835.1 Actinomycetota bacterium
ACCTCCTTTGGACTAGAACGGCCATGGGACTTCCATGACAGGAGGGTTTGTGCAACCTTTCGAGTTTACTGGTCTTTCCACCACTGAAGCAAGCGGGACTTTGCTTCCTCGGGGCCGAGCGAACCCTCTTCCAGTCGCAGTTCTATAAGGAAGTTGCGGGCGCGACCAACCTCCGGGCCTGGCTTGAGATCGAGGATCTCCATGATCTCCTCGCCGGAGAGATCGGGGCGAAGCGCATCGAGCTCTTCCTGTTCGCGAAGTTTCGCGATTCTGGCTTCCAAATCGTCGTAGGCAAACGAAAGTCGTTCGGCCTTGCGCTTGTTTCGCGTGGTTACGTCGGCGCGGGTTAGCGCGTGAAGGCGAAGCAGTTGGTCGTCGGCGTCGCGCACGTAACGGCGAACCGCCGAATCGGTCCAAGTTTGTTCGCCATAACCGAAGAAGCGAAGGTGAAGCTCGATCAGACGTGACACCGACTTGATGGTGTCGTTGTCGAACTTGAGCGCCTGCATACGCTTCTTGGCGATTCGAGCGCCAACCATGTCGTGCTGGTGGAAACTCACGCCGCCGCCCGGCTCGAGCCGGCGAGTCTTTGGCTTGCCGCAGTCGTGCAGCAGGGCTGCGAAGCGCAGGGTGAAGTCTGGTTCGAAACCGTAATCCTTCTCGTAGTCGATTGCCTGTTCAACCACGGTTAGGGTGTGCTCGTAGACGTCCTTGTGGTGGTGGTGTTCGTCGACCTCAAGCTTCAGGGCCGGAAGTTCCGGCAAAACGAGGGCCGCCAGGCCCGAGTCAACCAAGGCCGTGAGGCCTTTGCGCGGATATTTGCCGAGCATGAGTTTGACCAGCTCCTGCTGAACTCGCTCGGCCGAGATGATCTCGATGCGCGAGGCCATGGCCTTCATGGCCGCGAAAGTCTCGGCCTCAATCTCAAATCCGAGCTGGCTGGCAAACCGAGCCGCGCGAAGCATGCGCAGCGGGTCGTCGCTAAAAGAATCCTCTGGCTTGCCTGGGGTTCGAATGACTCCAGCGATTAGGTCGGCCAAACCGTTGAACGGATCTACGAAGGTGCGGTCCGGAAGGCGAAGAGCCATGGCGTTGATGGTGAAGTCGCGGCGGAAGAGGTCTTCGTTCAGATCGGTGCCAAACGCGACCTCAGGCTTGCGGCTATCGACCGAATACTGGTCGGCTCGATAGGTGGTAATTTCCACCTGGTCTTTTCCGAAGCGGGCTCCGATGGTGCCAAACGCACGGCCGATGTCCCAGTGCGCCTGAGAAATCGGCTTCACGATCGAAAGAATCTGGTCTGGGTTGGCCGACGAGGTGAAATCGATGTCTGGCGCAACTCGTCCTAGGAAAGCATCGCGAACCGGGCCACCAACCAACGCCAGTTCGAAACCCTGCTCGCTGAAACGCTCACCGAGGTCGACAAAGAGCGCGTTGTTGGTGGACTCCTCAAGGTTTTTGAGGGCTTCGGATACGCTCTGCATGGGTTCTAGTGTTTCACAGGTTTAGTCTTGAGGGATGAACCAAAATCCAACGCGTAAGCGATTGGCTCGAGTCAAGGAGACTTCGGCCGGCGGTTTCGTGTTGGCAGCGGACGGCAGCCCGCGAGTAGCGCTCATCGGCAGGCTAACCAAACGCGGCAACCTCGAGTGGTGCGTGCCAAAGGGTCACCCAGAGGGCGAAGAGTCGTTTGAACAGGCGGCCACCCGCGAGGTCTTCGAGGAAACCGGGATTCAGGGCGAAATCATCGAGCTGCTCGGCTCGATCGACTACGAGTTTTACACCCCGGACAAACACATCAGCAAGACCGTGCACCACTACCTAATGCGCCAAACCGGCGGCGATTTAACCGTGGACGGCGACCCAAATCAGGAAGCCGTGGAAACTCGCTGGTTCGATATCTCCGAACTGCACCGGGTGCTCACTCACGAGAACGAACGACGCATGGCCCGCGGCGTTGTGGAATGGTTTGAGCGTTCGAAATGAAGTTCTTGAAGAAACTTGCCGTCATTGCCGCGACTTTGTTGGTTCTAACGCCAACCGCCGCGAGCGCCGATGACACCTACGACGTAAAAATCATCAAGGGTTCAGCCATCAACCTGGTTTCCCAGGCTTCGCGAGTTCCAATCCTGATTCAGAACAACTACGACACCGAAGTTCGCGTGCTGGTTCACGTTTCACCTTCAAACCTTCGCGTTCGCCTGCCGGAAACCACCTCGGTGACGATCGCTCCAAACAGCACGGTCAATGCTGTCGTGCCGGTTCAGGCGGTCGCCAACGGCGACGTTGAGCTTTCGGTTTGGCTAACCACGTTTTCCGGAGACCGAATCGGTCCCGACCAGGTAATCACCATGCACGTCATCGGTAACGCCGAGGCGATTGCTCTCGGAACCATGGGTGGTTTGGTCTTGATCCTCCTCGTCATTGGTTCGGTTCGCATGGTTCGTCGCAGAAAGCTGGCCGAGTGAGCGTCGCCCGTTCATCGCTGATCATGGCCAGCGGCACCGTGGTGTCGCGCATCCTCGGCCTGGTTCGAACCGTCATGCTGGCCGCGGCAATTGGCATCACTACCAATGAAGCCGATGCCTTTGGCGTTGCCAACCAGCTTCCAAACAACGTTTACGCCATCATCGTCGGTGGTCTACTGAATGCCGTCCTAGTTCCACAAATTGTTCGTGCAAAGGTTCGCAAAGACGGCGGCAAGGGCTACATCGACGGCCTTCTTACCGTGATCATCAGTGTTTTTGCGCTCATCACACTGGTTGCCACGCTGCTTGCGCCGTTCCTGGTTCGCCTTTACACCAGCGGCTGGGACGACGCGACCCTGGCACTCGCCACCGCGTTCGCCTACTGGTGCCTGCCACAACTCTTTTTCTACGGGCTCTACTCGATTCTTGGTGAAGTGCTCAACGCCAGAAGCTCGTTCGGTCCGTTCATGTGGGCTCCGGTTCTCAATAACCTCGTGGCAATTGTTGGCCTCGGCATTTTCATGGCTTCCTTCGGCGACAGTCGCACGGTTGGCGCTCACGTCTGGGCAGCCGACTCAATCTCGCTGTTGGCCGGAAGCGCAACTTTGGGTGTGGCGTCCCAGGCGCTAATTCTGTTCTTCTTCTGGAAGCGCATCGGTTTGCGTTTCACGTTTAACTTCAAGTTGCGTGGGCTTGGGCTTCGCCCTGCTCTAAAGGCTGCTTCCTGGACGCTTGCGATGCTCGTGATCACCCAAATCGGTGGTCTAATTCAGACAAATCTGACTTCGACCACACTTTCGGAGCGAAACAACCTAACCGGTGTCGCGTCGGTTGCCGTTGCCGGAACCGCTTGGCTGATTTTCATGATTCCACACTCGGTTGGCACGGTTTCGATCGCCACCGCATACTTCACTCGCATGAGCGAGCATGCCCACGCAAAAAAGTTCGATGCGCTCAAAACCGATGTTGTGAAGGCGCTTCGCTCGATTCTTGCCCTGAGTGCCATAGCAACCTCGGTCATGATCGTGCTCAGTTTCCCAATTGCCAACGTCTTCGCACACGCGTGGCAACCCGCTGCAGCACTCGGCACGGTACTGGCGGCCATGATGGTCGGGCTCATTCCGTTTAGTATCAACTTCATGCTTCAGCGCGTGTTCTACGCACTCGAAGACACCAAGAGTCCATTCGTTTTCACCACAATTCAGATTCTTGTTTTCGTCGCAGGCGCTTACACGTGTGCGGCATCAGTTCCGGCAGCTCAGCTGGTGGCCGCCGTGTCACTTGTGATGTCGCTGAGCTTTGTGGTTCAGGCAGCCCTCGCCTACGCACTTTTGCGTAAGCGAATCGGAAGTCTTGGCGAGAGCCATTTGGTTCGTTACGGCCTTCAGGTCGGAGCCGCAGCAGTTCTCGCGGGAGCGGCCGGCGCCAGCCTGATTTGGGCTTTGGGCGGAATCGACGCCGATTCGCTTTCGATGGATGGTGGATTCACATCGCTATTCGTTTGCGTAATCGTTGTTGGAGTCTCCGTCCTCGTTTATTTGGCAACTCTGTGGCTTACAAAAAACGGTGAGGTGCGAACCGCGCTGTCGTCTTTGAAGGGAATACTCCGTAGATAAACTTGGGTTATCCCCCAAGTAAGAATCACAGGAGTCACCTTGCGCGAAGTAATCATCGTCGGATCCGGTCCAGCCGGCTACACAGCCGCTATCTACACCGCCCGCGCTGGCCTTAAGCCGCTACTGATTGCATCGTCGGTTGAACCCGGTGGCGAATTGATGAAGACCACCGAAGTTGAAAACTTCCCTGGATTCCCAAACGGCCTGATGGGGCCAGACCTCATGTATGCCATGCAGGAGCAGGCCGAACGATTCGGCACCGAAGTTCTCATGGACGACGTGGTCGAGGTTGAACTCGACGGCGATGTGAAGAAGGTCAAGACCGGAAACGGCGAAACCTTCGAAGCTCGCGCGATCATCTTGGCCACCGGTGCCGCCTACCGCGAACTCGGTCTGCCACGCGAAAAAGAACTTTCCGGCCACGGTGTTTCTTGGTGTGCAACCTGCGACGGCTTCTTCTTCCGCGAAAAGAACATCGCGGTTGTCGGTGGCGGCGACTCGGCAATGGAAGAGGCCATGTTCCTCACCCGTTTTGCCACCAAGGTTTACCTGATTCACCGCCGCGACACCTTCAAGGCTTCGAAGACCATGGTTGATCGCGTACTAGCCAACGACAAGATTGAAATCATCTACAACTCGGCCGTTTCCGAGATCAAGGGTGAGGCCAAAGTTGAGGGCGTTGTTCTAGAAAACACCGTGGACGGCTCGAAGAGCGACCTAGAAATTTCGGGTCTGTTCATTGCCATCGGTTCCGACCCACGCGTGGGTCTAGTTCAGGGCAAGCTTGAACTTTCCGAGGACCACTTCATCAAGGTTGAGGGTCGTTCGTCAAAGACCAGCATCCCAGGCGTTTTTGCCTGTGGTGACGTAATCGACCCAACCTATCGTCAAGCCATCACCGCTGCCGGTTCCGGTTGTGTTGCTGCGCTTGATGCCGAGCACTACCTAACCGCATAAGTTTCACGTAAAACAAGGAGCAACCATGTCAAAGAACGCCACCGCAGCGAGCTTCACCCAGGACGTAATCAACAGCGAGAAGATCGTCCTAGTTGATTTCTGGGCTGAGTGGTGTGGTCCGTGTCGCATGGTTTCGCCAATCCTCGACGAAATCGGCGCCGAGCACGCCGACAAGCTTGAGATTGTCAAAGTAAACGTGGACGAAGAGCCACACCTAGCCGCCGAATACCAGATCACCGGAATTCCAGCGATGAAGGTCTTCCAGAATGGCAAGATTGTGCGCGAAATGGTTGGCGCCAAGCCAAAGGCTGCCCTACTTGCAGACCTTGAAGGTCTTATTTAGTTTTTTCGCTAGATTTAGGCCATGAAAACTATTGGCCTGCTCGGTGGCATGTCCTGGGAGTCGTCCATCGAATACGAACGAACCATCAATCAGGCCGTTCGCGAGCGATTGGGCGGTTCTAACTCGGCCGAACTCCTGATTCGGTCCTTCAATTTCGCAAAGTTAGCCGAATTACAACAATCAGGAGACTGGGACCAAATTGGTCGAATCCTAGCCAAGGCGGCTAAAGATCTCGAGAGCTCTGGCGCCGAAGTTGTTTTGATTTGCGCAAACACCATGCATCTACTCTTTGATGAGATCCAGGCGGCGGTTTCGGTACCGGTGCTACACGTGGCCGATGCGGCTGGCGAGACAATCGTTTCACGTGGAACGAAGTCGGTTTTGCTCCTCGGCACCAGATACACAATGGAGAAGCCGTTCTATGCGGATCGACTCCGAGATAAATTTGGGCTCGAAGTGCATGTTCCCAATGAGGACGAGCGAAACACCATTCATGAAATCATTTACAGCGAATTGGTGCGAGGAGTGATTAACCCCGAATCGCACAAAAAATATCTAGAAATCTGTGAGCGATACATCGGTAAAGGCGTGGATGGAATCATCGCAGGATGCACCGAAATCGAGCTTCTAATCAAGCCGGAGGACTTCACCGTTCCGCTTTTTGCAACCGCAAATCTGCACGCTATGGCTGCAGTGAATTTCGCCCTCGCCTAAACCCAGGTTAGGGAATGCAAGCCCTAGGGGCTTAAACTTGTTTGTCATGAGTGCAAACCTTGGCAACAACCTAGATCCGTGGCTTTCGGCATACGCCGAACGCGCCCACACGTTATCGGTTTCCGAGGTACGAGCGCTATTCGCGGTAGTTAGCCGCCCAGAAGTTGTTTCCCTAGCCGGCGGCATGCCGTATGTGTCGGCCCTGCCCAAAGAACTGCTCGAAAAGTCTTACACCAGCCTGATGGCCAAGAAAGGCGACCTCGCCATTCAGTACGGCGGCGGCCAGGGCGATTTGACCCTTCGCGACCAGGTTCGAGAGCTGATGGCGCTCGAAGGTATTCGCTCCTCGGTTGAAGATATCGTGATGACCACAGGTTCCCAGCACGGTTTGGAGCTACTAAGCGGACTGTTTATCGACGAGGGCGATGTGGTTTTGGCCGAAGGTCCGAGCTATGTTGGGGCACTAGGTATCTTCCGCCACTACCAGGCTCACGTTGAACACGTTTACACCGACCAGGACGGCATGTCTCCGGAGGCTCTCGAAGAGGCGATCGATCGCCTGAAAGAGGCTGGTCGCACCATCAAGTTCCTCTATCTGGTGCCGAACTTCGC
>JBDKLA010000077.1:0-8561 GCA_039795835.1 Actinomycetota bacterium
TTAATCTTGATCAGAGTCAAACCCTGGGGCGGTTGAACCTTGTAGGCGTGCTCGTTTCGCTTGCCCTGAAGCGCCTTGCGCACCTCTTCAACCGTGGTTCGTCCGGAGCCGGCCGACATCAACGCACCGACCACCGAGCGAACCATGTTGTGGCAAAACGCATCGGCTTCGACCTCAATATCGATGACGCCGTTGGCGCGGCGCTTGACCGAGATTTCTCGAAGTTCGCGAATCGTGGTGGTGCCGTCGCGTTCCTTGCAGAAAGCACGAAAATCGCGAAGCCCCATGAACTCTTTGGCTGCCTCGATCATCGGGTCGACCTCGAGGTGCCAGAGGATCTCGAGCAGGTAGCGCGAGGTCATTGGGTTCGGTGCAACGCTTCGATCGGCGATGCTGTAGCGGTAGCGGCGGGAAAGCGCGGAGAATCTCGCGTGGAACCCAGGATCTGCTTCCTCAAACGAGATGATTCGAACATCTGGGTCGATGATTCGGTTCAGGCGTTCGGCAACTCCGTGACCGCGGCGAATGCGCTTCAGTTGGTCGGCGGTTAGGTCTAGGTGAAGCACCTGAGCGGCGGCGTGAACACCCTTGTCGGTTCGACCGGCAACCCTCATCCGGAAATCTTCTTCGTCCTCGCCAAAAATCTTGACCAAGCCGGAAAGGATTTCACCGGCCACGGTTCTCAGGTTGTCCTGCTTGGCGAATCCGTTGAAGTCCGTGCCATCGTAGGCAAGGTCCACGCGGTAGCGAAAACGCCCGTCAACCGGTGGGTTGGCGGGCGCCTTCATGAGAGTTTTTTAGGCCTCTTCTGCTGGAGCTTCTGCTTCAGCTGTTGGAGCTTCCTCAGCTGGTGCCTCGGCTACTGCCTCTTCAACAACTGCTGGCGACTCGGTAGCTTCTGCCTCTACTGCTGCTTCGTCAACTGCAACTTCTTCGGCTGCAACTTCTTCAGCAACTGGAGCAGCGGCTGCTGCCGATGCCTTCACTGCGTTCTCAAGCTTTGGCTTCTTGTTTACGGTCTTAGGCGATACCGGCTCAAGCACTAGTTCGATAACTGCGATTGGAGCGTTGTCACCCTTGCGGAAACCAAGCTTGGTGATGCGGGTGTAGCCACCTGGACGGTCTGCAACCAAAGGTGCGACCTCAGCGAATAGCTTGTGAACAGCGGTCTTGTCCATTAGCTGAGCAAGAACGCGACGACGCGATGCTAGATCTCCGCGCTTTGCGAAGGTAACTAGACGCTCGGCCAACGGACGAAGACGCTTAGCCTTGGTCTCGGTGGTCTCGATGCGGCCGTGTAGGAACAGCGAGGTTGCCATGTTGCGAAGTAGTAGACGCTCGTGAGCTGGTCCGCCACCTAGTCTTGGGCCTTTTGTTGGGGCTGCCATTTTGTTTCTCCTATTAGATTTCTAGGTGACCGGCTTATGCCTGGTCGTCCTCTGAGAAGTCGGTGAAAGCTGCATCGTTGCTGCCGGCGCTGAAGTAGGTTCCTTCAAAGCCAGGTAGCGAGTCACGGAAACGTAGACCCATCGAAGTTAGCTTGTCGCGAACCTCGTCAACCGACTTCGAACCGAAGTTGCGGATGTTCATCAGCTGGTCTTCGGTTAGGTTGGTTAGCTCGCTAACGGTGTTGATGCCTTCGCGCTTTAGGCAGTTGTAGCTACGAACGGTGAGCTCAAGCTCTTCGATCGGGGTAGCTAGCTCAGGCGATAGAGCGAAGTCGGCAGAAGCCGAACCCATCTCGATACCCTCAGCCTCGGCGTCTAGGTTTGCGGCTAGACCGAATAGCTCAACCAGGGTCTTACCTGCCGAAGCGAAAGCGGTCTTTGGCTCGATCGAGTTCTTGGTCTCAACGTCGACAACTAGCTTGTCGAAGTTGGTGAACTCACCCGAACGAGTTGCCTCAACGCGGTACGAAACCTTTAGAACTGGCGAGTAGATCGAGTCGACTGGGATCAGGCTCGAGTCGTCGCTGGCGTTGCGGTTCTGGCTTGCCTGAACATAGCCACGGCCACGCTCAATGATTAGCTCAACCTCGAACTTTGCCTTTGCCGAGATGTTGGCAATGACTAGCTCTGGGTTGTGAATCTGTACGCCTGCAGGAACTTCGATGTCTGAAGCCTTAACTTCACCGGCAGCGCTCTTCTTTAGGTGAGCAACCACTGGCTCGTCGTTTTCCGACGAAACAACAAGGTCCTTGATGTTTAGAAGAATCTCGGTGACGTCTTCCTTAACACCGTCTAGAACGCTGAACTCGTGAAGAGCACCGGCGATACGCACGTGGGTAACGGCGGCACCTGGGATCGACGAGAGCAGAGTGCGGCGGATCGAGTTACCTAGGGTGTAACCGAAACCTGGCTCTAGAGGCTCAAGGGTGAATACTGAACGGTTAGGAGAAAGCGAGTTTTCCTTTAGTTCTGGACGCTGGCTAAATAGCACTACTTGTTTCCTTTCATCTAGACATCCACTATTTGATGCCTATTTGCTTTCCTGTGAAGTGGCCACTACACAGGCTTTGGAGTTTTTGTGAAGCTGGGGTTTTAAAGCGGGACGATGCGTTAGACGCGGCGACGCTTTGGAGGGCGGCATCCGTTGTGTGCCTGTGGGGTTACGTCCGAGATCGAACCAACCTCTAGGCCAGCTGCCTGAAGCGAACGGATTGCGGTTTCGCGACCAGAGCCTGGACCCTTAACGAAAACGTCAACCTTCTTTAGACCGTGCTCCTGAGCCTTGCGAGCTGCTGCTTCGGCTGCCATCTGAGCTGCGTACGGGGTCGACTTACGTGAACCCTTGAAGCCAACGTCACCTGACGATGACCACGAGATAACTGCACCGGTTGCGTCGGTGATCGACACGATGGTGTTGTTGAAGGTCGACTTGATGTGAGCCTGACCTACGGTGATGTTCTTGTTGACCTTCTTGCGAGGCTTGCGCGCTGCGCCTGCCTTAGCCTTTGGTGCTGCTGCCATGATTTCTCCTGAATTCCTATGGACGTCTCTAGGGCCTAATGGCTACTAGCGAGTCGCCTTCTTCTTGCCGGCTACGGTGCGCTTTGGACCCTTGCGAGTACGAGCGTTGGTCTTGGTGCGCTGACCACGAACAGGTAGGCCCTTACGGTGGCGTAGACCCTCGTATGAACCAATCTCAACCTTGCGGCGGATGTCGGCAGCTACGTCGCGGCGGAGGTCACCCTCAACCTTGAAGGTGCCTTCAATAAAGTCACGGATGGCAACAAGCTGGTCGTCGGTCAAGTCTTTGACGCGAATGTTCTTGTCTACCTTGGTCTCGGTCAGGATCTGAACCGAGCGGGTACGGCCGATGCCGTAGATGTAGGTTAGTGCGATTTCGACGCGCTTTGCGTCTGGAATATCTGCTCCGGCAACACGTGCCATGTGGAACTCCTTGGTTTCGGAAGGTCTTCGACATCACGCCCAGGTATCCCTGGCTCCGGCCTTCTTCCGGAGGTTACCGATCGCTCGGTTGTGCTGCCTTGTTTTGTTATTTAGTTGTTTTGCGAAGTTTGGTTAGCCCTGGCGCTGCTTGTGACGTGGGTTCTCGCAGATGACCATGACTCGACCGTGGCGGCGAATGACCTTGCACTTGTCGCAAATCTTCTTGACGCTAGGGTTTACCTTCATGTCTCTAACTTCTTCTTAGGGCTATTGCTAGCCGGTTTATTTGTATCGGTAAGTGATTCGGCCACGAGTTAGGTCGTAGGTGCTGACCTCTACAAGCACGCGGTCTCCTAGGAGAATACGGATGTAGTGCTGACGCATCTTGCCCGAAATCGTTGCCAAAACTTTGTGTCCGTTGGCTAGCTCTACGCGAAACATAGCGTTCGGTAGCGCCTCAATGATTGTGCCCTCTAGTTCGATGACACCGTCTTTGCTGGCCATACACTCACTTCTACTTAGCTTTGATGGTCTCTCAAGCACGCAAAAACCCAAACCTTAAATAAGGGAATTGTGTGTATAAGACACCGGAGTTCAATCTTAGGCAACTTTGCCCAATATTGCCAATTAAATCTTGCGCGGATCCACTGGGACGACGCCGAAGGCGGCCAATTCGGACGCTCCCCCGTCGAACGAGGTCAAAACCCAGATACCTTTTTCATGAACGGCCACGCTGTGCTCCCAGTGCGAGGCGTCTGAACCGTCTTTGGTGGATACGGTCCAGCCGTCGCCAAGTACCTTGGTTGCCTTTGATCCGGCGGTAACCATCGGTTCGATGGCAACGCAGAGACCTGGCTCAACCTTCGGTCCTGAGTTTCTTACCGCGAAGTTGTAGACCGGTGGATCTTCGTGCATCGAACGACCGATTCCGTGGCCCACGTAGTCTTCGAGAATTCCGTAGTTGCCGTTGGAAAGAATGTACTTCTGTACGGCGGCGCCAACCTCGTTGAGGTGCTTGGCCTTGGCGAGTGCCGCAATTCCTGCCCAAAGTGAGCCTTCGGTAACGGCACTTAGCTTGTTGCGAATTTCAGCTTTCTTGGCATCGCCGCCTGGAAGCACGATGGTCATCGCGCTGTCGCCGTTCCAACCGTCGGCAGTTTCCGCACCGCAGTCGATCGAGATGATGTCGCCTGGTTCGAAGACCCGATTCTTCGACGGGATTCCGTGAACGACCTCGTCATTGACGCTCACACAGATGGTGTGGCTGTAACCGGGTACGAGCTTGAAGTTTGAGTGACCACCGAGGCGAACGATTTCGGCTTCGGCAATGGCATCGATGTCGAGGCTGGTCATGCCCGGCTTGATGTTGTCCTTGATTGCCTTGAGAGCTGCGGCCGTGATTTCGCCAGCCTCGCACATGCGAATGATCTGGTCGTGAGTTTTGAGAGTGTATTCCTGGCGAGCCATAGCTGGAAACTAGGCTCCGATGCCGCGCGAAGCCAAGGCGTCGGTGATGCGCTTGGTAACTTCGTCAACCGCGCCGAGGCCGTCGACCTCAACCACAAGGTTGCGCTTCGAGTAAACCTCAATCAGTGGAGCGGTCTGCTCGGCGTAAACCTCAAGACGGCGTCGGATTACGTCTTCGGTGTCGTCGGCGCGACCCTGTTCGGCTGCGCGTCCTAGAAGACGGCGAACAACTTCGTCGGAGTCTGCGGTGATCAAAACCACTGCGTTTAGGCTCTCGCCCTTGTCGCTGAGAATGCGGTCAAGTTCTTCAACCTGGTCGGCGGTGCGTGGGTAGCCGTCGAGTAGAAAACCGTTAACCGCGTCGTCCCAGTCGAGACGGTCGCGAACCAGTGCGTTGGTTAGTGAGTCTGGAACGTATTCGCCGCGGTCCATGAAAGCTTTCGCCTGGGTGCCGAGTTCGGTTTCGTTCTTTACGTTCTCACGGAAGATGTCGCCGGTGGAGATTGCCGGAATCGAGAAAGCCTCGGCTAGCTTAACCGCCTGAGTTCCCTTGCCGGCACCCGGAGGGCCAATCAGAAGGAGACGGGTCACTTCAATAGACCTTCGTAGTTGCGCTCCTGCATCTGCGCGTTAATCTGCTTGACCGACTCCAGACCAACACCAACGATGATCAGGATCGAGGTACCACCGAATGGGAAGTTCTGGTTGGTTCCAAGCAGACCGAAAGCGATCAGCGGGATTAGAGCAATCAGACCAAGGTAGATGGCACCTGGAAGAGTGATGCGGCTTAGTACGTACTCGAGGAATTCGGTGGTCGGACGACCGGCGCGAATACCAGGGATGAAGCCACCGTACTGCTTCATGTTGTCGCTAACCTCTTGCGGGTTGAAGGTGATAGCTACGTAGAAGTAGGTGAAGCCAAGAATTAGAAGGAAGTACATGATCATGTACAGCGGGTGGTCACCCTTGGTTAGGTACTCCGAAACCCATGAAACCCATGGCGCCACCTGGCCGGTCTTCTTGTCTGGCTGGTTGAACTGAGCGATCAGAGCAGGAAGGTAAAGAAGGCTCGAGGCGAAGATAACTGGAACAACACCAGCCATGTTGACCTTGATTGGAATGTAGGTGCTCTGACCGCCGTACTCACGACGACCGACCATACGCTTCGCGTACTGAACCGGAATGCGTCGCTGCGACTGTTCGACCAAGATGACCAAGGCCACGATGACGATACCGATACCAATTACTACGAGAGTCTTTTCAGGACCGCTCTTTGCGTCCGAGTTCCAAACCTGCTGGATCGAACCAGGGAAACGAGAAGCAATCGAGGTGAAGATAAGCAGCGACATACCGTTACCGATACCGCGCTCGGTGATTAGCTCACCCATCCACATGATTAGACCGGTACCGGCAGTCATAACGATGACCATAAGCAGTACCGAGAAAGCGTCGGTGTTCGAAAGAAGACCAACCGAACAGCCCGAACCGAACATTGCGCCAGGGGTACGAGCAACCGAAACCAGAGTGGTCGACTGCAGGATGGCAAGGGCGATGGTTAGGTAACGGGTGTACTGGGTTAGCTTGGCCTGACCAGCCTGGCCTTCCTGGTACAAAGTCTCAAAGCGAGGGATAACCACGCGAAGCAGCTGGGTGATGATCGATGCCGTGATGTAAGGCATGATACCCAGAGCAAAAATAGACAGCTGAAGCAAAGCTCCACCTGAGAAAAGGTTCACCAGCTGGTAAAGCTGGCTAGGGCCGGACGCAGTGCTGGACGCTTGCGAGGCAAGGTCCAGGCACTGACGTACAGCACTGAAGTCAACGTTTGGAGCAGGGATGAACGAGCCCAAACGGTAGATGGCGACAATCGCCAAAGTAAACAGGAGCTTCTTGCGCAGATCCGCAGTGCGGAATGCGCGAATGACAGCACTAAACATCGGTGTCCTCCTGTTTACCTATGGAACTACTTGGAAACAGTTCCGCCAGCGGCGACAATCTTTGCCTCAGCCGAAGCCGAAACCTTGTCTACCTTGACAGTTAGTTTAACCTTTAGGTCGCCATCGCCAAGAACCTTGACCAGGTAACCGGCGCGAACCGCACCCTTGGCCGCTAGATCTGCAGCGGTAACCTCGCCACCCTTAGGGTAAAGCTCTTCGAGAGCGGCAACGTTAACAACCTGGTATTCGGTACGGAATGGGTTCTTGAAACCACGAAGCTTTGGAGTACGCATTACTAGACGTACGCCACCACCTTCAAAGCCCGGACGAACCTGGTAACGAGCCTTAGTACCCTTGGTACCGCGACCAGAAGTCTTACCCTTCGAACCCTCACCACGACCAACGCGAGTGCGCTCCTTCTTGGAGCCCTCTGCTGGACGCAGGTGGTGAAGCTTCAGGATGTTGCTCTTCTCGGCTGGCGCAGCAGCCTTCTTAGCAGCAGGCTTCTTAGCAGCTGGAGCTTTAGCTTCGGTTGCCTTCTCCTCAGCAGCTGGCTTAGCAGCAGCCTTCGGTGCGGCAGCCTTAGCAGCGGCTGGCTTCTTCTCGGCGGCTGGCTTAGCAGCGGCCTTCGGTGCAGCCTTAGCTGCAGCTGGCTTCTTCTCTTCAGCCATTAGTTGATCTCCTCAACGTTTACGAGGTGGATAACAGTGTTAACCATGCCGCGAGTAACTGCGTTGTCAGGCTTTACGACGGTGTGACCGATTCGCTTTAGGCCCAGGCTGCGCAGGGTTTCGCGCTGGTTCGGCTTGTTGCCGATAGCACTCTTAGTTTGGGTAACCTTTAGCTCCTTAGCCATTAGGCACCTGCCTTGCTCTGCTCAAGAAGAAGACCCTTAGGAGCGACTTCTTCAACGGATAGACCACGACGAGCTGCAACCTCTGAAGGCTCTTCAAGCTGCTTTAGAGCTGCAACGGTGGCGTGAACGATGTTGATGGTGTTCGATGATCCGAGCGACTTCGAAAGGACGTCGTGGATACCGGCACACTCAAGAACGGCGCGAACTGGACCACCGGCGATTACACCGGTACCTGCAGAAGCTGGACGGAGTAGAACTACACCGGCTGCTGCTTCACCCTGGACTGGGTGAGGAATGGTCTTGTTTACGCGAGGAACGCGGAAGAAAGCCTTCTTAGCTTCTTCAACACCCTTAGCGATAGCTGCTGGAACTTCCTTGGCCTTGCCGTAGCCGACACCAACGGTTCCGTTACCGTCTCCGACAACAACCAGTGCGGTGAAGCTAAAGCGACGACCACCCTGGACCACCTTGGAAACGCGGTTGATGGTAACAACGCGCTCTAGGAATGGGCTCTTGTTCTCTTCGCGGTCGCGACGCTCGTTACGTGGGCCACGCTCGCGGCTTCCACGACGTGCTTCGCGCTCGCCAGCCTCAACGGCTGGGGCAGCTGCTGCTGCTTCGGTAGTCTCAACAGACACTACTTGCTCCTTGTTTTCTGACATTAGAGAACTAGCCCTCCTTCACGAGCACCATCAGCGATGGCTGCTACACGACCGGCGTACTTGTTACCACCGCGGTCGAAAACGACCTCGGTGATGCCGGCCTTCTTGGCGCGCTCGGCTAGAAGTAGGCCAACCTGCTTCGACTTGTCGGACTTGTCGCCCTTAGCCTTGCGTAGGTCTGCTTCCATGGTCGAAGCCGAAGCCAGGGTGTGACCCTTGCTGTCGTCAACGATCTGAACGAATACGT
>JBDKLA010000078.1:0-8305 GCA_039795835.1 Actinomycetota bacterium
GTGGAAACGAACGCCTCAAAGTCGAGCGGGGTTCCGATGTTGGTTTTGTTGCGCAGGTCGAATGTGGCCTGGAACTTGGTTAGCTTCACACTGAACGGCTTGAGGCTCTTGGTGTCGAACCACACACCAGGTGAAAACGAGTCGTAGCCGGCGAGGTTGTTCACGAAGGTTTCGCCCTCAACCAGCACGCGCTGCCCGGAGAAACTGGTGGCCCCACCGACACCAACCGAGATCAGGATGCCGACCAAAGCCACGTGGAAGACGAGGTTTCCGGTTTCGCGCACATAACCCTTCTCGGCAGAAACGGCGGTTTTGGTTACCTTCACGCGGAATCGCTTGGCGCGAAGCTGCTCGGCGAGAGCCTCGATTATTCCGGCCTGCTTCGAAGTCTTCGCGAGGTAGGCCGGGAAACGCTTCAGGTTACGCGGGGTCTCAATTGGTTCGCTGCGCAGGGCGTCCCAGTGGTGACGAATTCTTGGGAATACGCAACCGATCAGCGATATGAAAAGCAGTAGATAGATCGAAGAGAACCAGGCCGAGGTGTAGACGTCGAAGAGTTGGAACTTGTCGAGCGTTGGCGCGGTGGTCGGGTTGTTTTGGAAATAGGTGGTTACGCCGTTCGGGTCGGAAGAGCGCTGCGGGAGCAGTGAACCAGGCACGGCGGCCACCGCTAGTAGAAGTAGCAGCAGTAGCGCGGTGCGCATGCTGGTGAGCTGACCCCAAATCCAGCGAACCCAGCCGCTGAACCCTAGCTTTGGCTGGCGAATCTCATCGCCGTGCGTGACGTTAGATGGCAGGGACATAACCGCCGGTCACCTCCTGTAACCATGAAACGAATGAAGCCCAAATGCCGAAGGCCATTAGCAAACCGAGGACGACCAGCAGCCCGCCGCCGATCAGATTGAAAGTGCGAATGTGCTTCTTCACGAAAGCTACCGAGTTGGCTGCCCAGCCGAAACCAAAGGCCATCAGGATGAACGGGATGCCGATTCCAAGGGTGAAGGCGATTGCCAAAACGGCTCCGCTGCCAACCTTCGCGCGGTCGTAGGCGAGAGCGAGCACAGCCGAGAGGGTGGGGCCGATGCACGGGGTCCAGCCGAGACCAAACGAGATGCCGAGTAGCGGTGCACTCCAAATGCCGAACCTTGGGGAAACCTTGATGCGAAGGGTTCGCTGCATAAACCCGAACTGGCCGATCATCACCAGACCGAGTAGCGCTACCAGGACACCGAGCACACGCTGAATCCAACCGAACGACGAACCGGCGATGCCGAGAGCGCTGGCGAGAACACCGAACAGCACGAACACGGTTCCGAAACCGAGCACGAACAGAACCGAACCCCAAACCATGCGCGAGCGAGTTGAGGCGATGCCGCCAACGAAGCTCAGGTAACCCGGGATTAGCGGAAGGATGCACGGGGAAAGAAACGAGACCAACCCGGCCAACAGTGCCACCGGCACTGCAGACATGAGGGTTGCGAAGTCGTTCACGTTAGCCCTTCAGTGCCGTATCGATCAGGCTTCGAAGCGTTCCAGGCTCAAAACGGCCGAGCACGCGGGCGGTTACCTCACCCTTGGCGTTGATGACCAGGGTGGTTGGCACGGCGGATGGGGAAACGACACCGGTGTAGGCCTGCACGACCGCACCGGTTTCGATGTCCATGACCGATGGGTAGTTGAGTTTGTGGGTGCGGGCGAAGGCTAGAGCAGTGGCCGCGGTGTCACGAACATTCACGCCAACCACGTAAACGCCCTTGGACTCATACTGCGACGCAATCTTGGCGAGGTCCGGGGTTTCCGCGCGGCAAGGTGCACAACCGGCATACCAGAAATTGAGCACGGTCACGTGACCGAGCAGCGACTTCGAGCTGACCGACTGACCATCAAAGGTGGTCGATTCCCAAGGGGTTCCGGAAGTAAGTTCGCCGCGGAACTCGGTAACCGAGCCGTCACCGGCAACGTAGTTCTTGTTCGAGCCGTCGCGGAACTGAGCGGCCAGCGGGTCGTTCGAGCAGGCGGAGAGACTGAACATCAAACCAACGGCAACCGCGGCTGCAACTAAGCGCTTCATACCGCTCCCCTGTCTACTCGTGAAATTTCAGCGGCTGGGTCGTGATAGCCCACCTCGTGGAATTTTCCGTCCACGTATTCAAAGCTGGTGATGCTCGAGAGTGCACAGCGACGCTTGGACGGATTGTGGGCAAGACGCGCACCGGAAAGGTGGCGGTGAACCATCCAGATCGGAAGTTGGTGAGTGACCATGACCACTTCGCCATCGGACACCGAATCGGCGGCTTCGTGCATCGCCTTCATCATGCGCTCGACCACCGAGACATAGCTTTCGCCCCAAGACGGCTGCATTGGGTTGCGCAGGTGAAACACCAGGTGCGGGCGAAGCAGCACGGTTTTCGCGGACACCTTGCGACCCTCAAACATGTTGTATGGCTCGATGATTCGCTCGTCTAGGTCTGGGGTGGCCTTGAAGATTTGAGCAATCGGCGCGGCCGATTCCTGGGTTCTGGTCAGCGGTGAAACCACCAACTTGGCAGGTTTGACGCCGAGGTCCTTGAGAGTTTTGGCTGCTGCCTCGGCCATTTTCTTGCCGTTTTCACTCAGGTGAAAGTGCGGAAGTCGACCATACAAAACACCACCTGGGTTATGAACTTCACCGTGGCGAACCAAGTGAACGTGGGTGGCGGGCATACTGCCATTCTACCCTCCGCTAAACTTGTGAAATCAGGGCATCAGCCCACTCACAGCAACGAAACGAACAAGGTAGAAATGCGCGAACGCACCCTAGTCAAAGACCTAGCAGCACGCACCGACGGGCCGGTAACCATCGGCGGTTGGGTTGAGAAGCTGCGCGATCAGAAGCGCATCCAGTTCGTGATTCTTCGCGACGAAACCGGCGACGTTCAGGTCACCTACCCTCGCCCAGTAATCAACGACGAGCCAGACCTCGACGATGCGCTGGCCGCAACCGTTTCGACCCTCACCGCGGGATCGTTCGTTTGGATCACCGGACGCCTGGTTCACGACGAGCGCGTAAAGCTCGGTGGCCTTGAGATTCAGCTCGACAACCTCGAGGTTGTTACCCTGGCCGACCCAGAGACACCGATCGCCGACGACACCAGCATCGACAAGCGCCTCGACTGGCGTTTCCTAGACCTACGTCGCAGCGAGATGAACCTGGTCTTCCGAGTGCAGACCACCATCGAACACGCCTGGCGACAGTGGTGGTACGAGAACGACTTCATCGAAGTTCACTCACCAAAGCTCATGTCGAGCCCTTCGGAATCGAACGCTGAACTCTTCAAGCTCGAGTACTTCGAGACCCACGCTTACCTCGCCCAGAGCCCTCAGTTCTTCAAGCAGATGGCGATGATGTCGGGCTTCGGCCGCATGTTCGAGATCGGCCCGGTGTTCCGCGCCGACCCATCGTTCACCTCGCGTCACGCCACCGAGTTCATCTCGGTAGACATGGAAGTTTCATGGATCGACAGCCACGAAGACATCATGCAGATGCAGGAGCAACTTCTGGTCACCGCACTCAAGGCAGTCAAGGAAAAGCACGGCGAAGAGATCAAGCGCCTGTTCGACGTTGACGTTGTGGTTCCTTCGGTTCCTTTCCCTCGCATCCCGCTGGCCGAAGCAATCGAAATCGTGAAGGAACGCGGTCACGAGATTGCTCGCGGCGGCGACATGGACCCAGAGGGTGAGCGTCAGATTGCCGCTCACGTTGCCGAAAAGTACGGCCACGAGTTCGTGTTCCTAACCGACTACCCGGCAACCGTTCGCCCGTTCTACCACATGCGTCACGCCGAGAACCAAGCTCTCACCAACAGCTACGACCTGATCTGGCGCGGAGTTGAAATCACCACCGGCGCTCAGCGTGAACACCGCATCGATGTGCTCACCGAGCAGGCGAAGTCAAAGGGTCTTGAGCCTGAAGGCTTGAAGTCTTACCTTGACTTCTTCCGCTACGGTGCACCTGCCCACGGTGGTTTCGGTATGGGTCTGCTACGTGTTTTGATGCTGCTGCTTCACCAGCCAAACATCCGCGAGGTTGGTTACCTGTTCCGCGGGCCAAACCGCCTGGAGCCGTAAGACTACTTACGCAACGAGACCGAGATGGTCTTTGAGGCAGCTAGGTAACTTTCGTCACCGGCTGCCGAAATAGTGATTAGGCACTTGCCAGTTCGGGCGAGTGCCTTCACTGTTTTACCGGTGACTTTGCAGGCACCCGACTTTAGGCGAACTCGCACTGCGCCAGAAGTTTCGGTTTCGATTCCAAGGTTGATCGAGCGTCCCACCTGCACCGAAGAATAGGGCGAGACCACAATTCGAGTGGCCATCTTTGGAATCACCATTTTGATGATGACCATCATGCCGTGGTAATTGTCGGTCTGAGTTATCGAGGCCGAAATGCGGCAGAGCCCCGAGTTCAAAACCAAGACGGCACCCGTGACCGGATTCACCTCACAGATGTTGGTTCCTTCAACACGTTTGAATGACAGGACGCCGTCGCCGGTGATCGAAAGCTTAGGTTTCAGCGTCCCCTGGATTGCGTACTGGTTTTGAGGGTAGACGGCCGAAATGGAACTTGAGCGACGGCTTCCTGCATGAGCCAAGAGCTCGAGATAGCGATTGCTCATGAACGACTTGGTTGAATTCTTGGCATTCACCGAATCCTGGAATGTGTATGGCTTACGTGGGTCATTGTTCACAGAAGGGCTTATTTTGTCCCAGATTTTGTCGACCATGGTTTCGAGACCTAACGTCGGAACCTTGGCACGAATTTGAGCGAGAGCGGTTTCGTAGAGGTCTCGGCAAGGACCATAGTTCACACAGCGGGTCATCATTGTGGCGCCGTCGTCGACCAGCTCGTTCCAGGTCACCCAAGTTTGGTCGGTGCCCCAAGGGAGCATCAAGAAAACGCCACCCTTCGGTTTGAACATGTAGTAGTTGTTTGGCCAACCACGGGTATAGCCATCCCAATGGCCGATGTAGTGCTCGACCGCCCAGTTCATGATCATCTCGTTGAGATCGACCTTGGCTCGAATGGCATCAAACCATTCCTGACCGGAAAGTGAATTGTTCAGGTCCTGGATCTCACTAATTTCGGCGACATCGCCCAAGTTACCTTCGTCCATCTGCATCTGCGGGCCAACCTCAACGCCGTAGGCTCCTTCGAAAAGCTGAGCAACACCGCTCGGATACCAACGAGGCAGTGAGACCTTGTCGTAGGTTTCGATGTTTGCGTGCAGGCCGTAGCTAAGCCCGTTGAAGTAAACGTTCGCGTATCCAACTCGCGGAGCCGGAACACCCATGGCTCGGAACAGTCGGTAGGCGGTTGCCTCGTGAAGCATCGACTGGTCTTGAACCATGTTGTTCAGAGTGAACTTCTTGATTCCGTAAATCGATTGGCCCTTCACCGAGAAGTCGACCTTCACCTTGAAACCGGTTTTTTCATCTAGCGAACGGTACGAACCCCAACCGCCCTTGATGTGCAGGCCAACGTTGTAAACCCTGGTAGCACCGAGCTCGGTAGTGAGCTTGATGGTTGCCGGCTGGTAAACGCGTGGGTCGGCTCGAAGGGCCGCTTCATCGGCCGGCGTCATGGTGATGTCAACGCGGTTCACCTGCAACGGGTTAAACAGAAAAGCCTGCTGGTCGGTGCCCTCAACGTAGGTCTTATCAACCACCACATCGGCTTTCGCCGGATTCGAAAAACCAAAAACCACTAGGACGAGCGCCAGCGCGGCACCAACTAAACGCTTCACAAACTCTCCAACGCCGAACGCAAGCGGTCGGGATCGATACGCCAATAGTTGTGAACCTTGCCGTTGATTAGCAGCACCGGAATTTCTTCGGAATACTTCGCAAACAACTCTTCGTCTTCAAGAATGTTGAGATTCTCGATCGTCGCCTTGCCGGCGAATTCGTCCAAGACTTCACCAACAACCACCTCGGCGTCTTCACAGAGGTGACAGCCCGGCTTGCCGATTAGGGTGAGTTGGATTTCTTGGGTCACATAAACATCCTAGGTCTACGCATAAAATTGTTCTCGTGCCGAAAACCCCCAAGGAAACCAAGCTCGAAGCCGCGTTCTTCGACCTGGACAACACCTTGCTGCGAGGCGCATCCTCTTTCCTGTTTGCCAAAGCCGCCTTTGAACGAAAATTCGTGAAGCGCCGCGAGCTCTACCGTTTTGCCTGGCAGCAGTTCAAGTTCATCTGGCGTGGTGAATCGGCAAAGCTTCTCGCACACATCGAAGACCGCGCCATGAGCCTCGTGGTTGGCCAGAGCGCCAAGGCTTTGGAAGACCTGGTCGGTATCGCCTGGCAAGACTACGTCAAAGAAAAGATGTGGCCGGAAACCGTGCGCATCGCTCAGGAGCACGTGGCAGCTGGCCGTGAGGTTTGGATCATCACCGCCGCTCCGGTTCAGATGGGTCAGTACATCGCCAAGGAACTCGGCCTCACCGGCGCCCTCGGAACTGTTCTCGAAGTCAAGGACGGCCTGCTCACCGGCGAATTCGAAGGTCGCCCACTTCACGGTGAAGGCAAAGCGGTTGCCATCAAGAAGCTTGCCAAGGAACGCGGCATTAGCCTGAAGCGTTCCTACGCCTACTCCGACAGCCACAACGACCTGTACATGCTCACCCGCGTGGGTCACGCGGTGGCGGTCAACCCAGACAAAACCCTTGAGCGATTTGCCAAGGCTGCCCACTGGACAATCCTCGACTTCAAGAAGCGCGAGCTCAAAGCAAACCGCAAATAAGAAAACCCGCCAAACTGAATTGGCGGGTTTTGCTTTACGAAGATCTACTTCTTATTGCGACGCTGGTGGCGAGTCTTACGAAGCAACTTGCGGTGCTTCTTCTTCGACATGCGCTTACGACGCTTCTTGATGACGGAACCCATACGGACCTCACTTGTTGGAAACTTGATGGCTAACACGCCAAACAAACGATTTCTCCATTCTAAGGGATACTGGTTGGAGTGTTTTAAAAGGAGACGAAAATGAACGCACTATTGAAGAAATCTCTCGCCGAGTTTGTCGGTGTCACCGGCTTCCTAACTGCCATCACCGCAGCCAACGCCGACTTCAAAACCTTCTCACTTGCGCTCACCCTAGGCGTCATGATCATCTTGACCGGCCCAATCAGTGGCGGTCACCTGAACCCTGTGGTTTCGCTCTACTTTTACATCAAGCGTGAAATCACCCTCGGCAACCTTTTAGCTTTCGTGGGAGCACAGCTCGCCGGTGGTATCGCCGGTGCAAACCTTGGCGCTCTAATCTCGGGCAAGACCCTGGTTGGCTTCAAGGGCATCGCCGACAACCTGCCGTTCGGCTACCTCGCCGGTGAAGTTGTTGCCACCGCCGGATTGGTTTGGCTAATCGCAACTCTCGTAAACAACAAGCAGGGAAACGTAATCCCATTCGCCGTTGCCGCCTGGGTTTTCGCAGCAGCCAACTTCACCCCAACCGGTGCTCAGGCAAACCCTGCCGTAACCTTCGGTCTGATGGTTCAGGGTCTGGCATCAAACCAGGGTGTTTCGCTCATGGTTGCCGAAGTATTCGGTTTGCTACTCGCCATCATCCTGCTAATCGTCCTAGCTCCTAAGGCGAAGAAAGTTGCAAGGAAAAAATAATGGCTTATAAAGCATCGGTTCTATTCGTCTGCGTTCACAACGCCGGTCGCTCGCAAATGGCAGCCGGTTGGTTGCAACACCTCGCCGGTGATCGTGTTGAGGTTCGCTCGGCAGGTTCGGCTCCCGGTAACCAGGTGAATCCGGCAGCCGTGGCAGCCATGGCCGAGGTTGGCATCGACATCTCGAACGCCACCCCAAAGCTTCTCACCACCGAAGCGGTTGAGGTTTCCGACTACTGCATCACCATGGGCTGCGGCGACGTTTGCCCATTCTTCCCAGGAAAGCACTACCTCGACTGGACACTGGACGACCCAGCCGGTCAGGGAGTGGAAGCGGTTCGCCCAATCCGCGACAAGATCAAGGTCTTGGTCGAGGGGCTAATCGCCGAAATCGACGAAAAGTACTAATTACTTTCCGGCAGCAATTTCTTTGGCGCGAGCCAGCGCAGCCTCGGTTGCCTTGGTGAAGAGCGCAGTCAATTCAGCCTTTTCCATAACGGCAATCGCCTGCATGGTGGTTCCGTTCGGGCTGGTGACCTGGCGGCGCAAATCGGCTGGGCTTTGGTTCGAAGCGCTGAGCAGTTCGGTGGCTCCCGCAAAGGTTTCCTCAACCAGCATGGCCGCGATGTCTTCGCCGAAGCCCATGTT